>JBFIXY010000064.1:0-7979 GCA_041605655.1 Planococcus sp. (in: firmicutes)
CAAGTCCTTGACCGCCGCTATCGACAACGCCAACTTCTTTCAACACCGGAAGCAAATCCGGTGTGCGCTCAAGCGAAGCCTTCGCTTCTGTAACAATCGCTTCGAAAAGGACAATAACATCGTCTTCTGTTTTAGCGACTTCCATACCTTTCGCTGCAGCATCTTTCGCTACTGTCAAGATCGTGCCTTCAACCGGTTTCATCACCGCTTTATAAGCAGTTTCTACTCCATGTTGTAAAGCTTCTGCAAATTTCAACGCTGTTAAATCGGGTTCATTGACGATAAATTTGCCAAAACCGCGGAACAATTGGGACAAAATAACACCCGAATTTCCTCGCGCTCCCATTAACAAGCCTTTTGATAATGCTTCCGCTGTCTTACCGATATGTTCTTGCGCGTTCGCTTCCGTTTCTTTCGCACCTGATGTCATTGATAAATTCATATTCGTTCCAGTATCGCCGTCTGGCACTGGGAATACATTCAATGCATCGACATAATCCGCGTTTTGAAATAAGTGATGGGCACCCATCTGCACCATTTCCGCGAATTGAATTCCATTTAAAGACTTCATAGCCGTTTTTTCCTCCTCTTACGGGTTCGTCACACGAACTCCCTGAACGTGAATGTTGACTGCTTTGACAGGCATGCCAAGCGTCTTAGTAATTGTGTATTTCACTTTAGACTGAACTTGATATGCTACTTCGGAAATTTTTGTTCCGTAGCTGATGATGACATACATATCTATCGTCAAATCTTTATCTTGCTGGCTCACGATGACACCTTTAGCAAAATTCTCTTTGCGCAAAATATCTGTCAGACCATCTCTAATTTGATGCTTTGTAGCCATTCCTACGATTCCGTAGCATTCGATCGCTGCTCCGCCCGCAATTTGGGCAATTACATCATTGGAAATATCGATTTGGCCATATTCGTTATTCAATTCAATCGACATTGAGAATTCCTCCTTGAGTCCTATTTCACTCTTATCATTCTACATGAAACCATTATACAAGAAAAGTAGGCGTTTAGGGTGTAAAGGTTTTTTTCTTTAAAGACCTGTGAAAATAAGTTGCAAACGATATATACCTATGGTAAATTATTAAAGTATGTGAAACGAAAAACGAACTGAAATTCTATTATAATTTTCAGCTTCACTTGTGAGGAGGGACTTACATGCCTAAAGTATGTGCAATTAGCGGACGCAAAGCTCGCGCAGGAAACGCCCGTTCACACGCGTTAAACTCGACAAAACGTACATGGGGAGCAAACCTTCAAAAAGTTCGCATCCTTGTAGACGGTAAACCGAAACGTGTATGGGTTTCTGCAAGAGCAATGAAATCAGGAAAAGTTGAGCGCGTTTAATTAACCGCTGAACACGAATGCCGAATCTGACATCAGTCAGGTCCGGCATTTTTTCTTGTTTTCTATTCGTGATTGATTATATATAGCATATGTTCTTATTTTAAAGTTAGTCAAGAAAAGAACGACCAATTTTCAACCATTAAAAAAGGTGCATCGGCAAAACCGATGCACCTTTTCACATATCTACACTTTCGATGACGATGCAGCTACCTTTCGAAAAAGAAACTATACCTTCATCACTAAATTCATTGCTGACAAACCGGGTTGAACCGAAACGGATGGTCTCATCCACCACTGGATATTTGAAATTTTTCAATGTAAAGCCTTCGATTTCCTCCGCAAATGGATAAAACGAGATAAAGCGATAGCCATCTTCCCGTTGTATTTTGTGAACACCAGGTTCTAGAAAGCGAATACGGTTTTGTTTGTTAACAATGGAAAATCTGACTTCGGGATGCTTCAGGTGAACATGGTAAACAGCATGCAGTGCACTCATGTAATGGTCTAAGCGTCCGCCTGTTACACCAACCACATACACGTGCAGTGGTGAAAATCCGACCGCCTTTTCCAGCGCAAGTTCCGTATCGGTTTCATCTTTCGCTTCTTCAGCTTGGTTAAAATCAGGAAACATTGCGGCTATTTCCTCCAATTGACTTTGCGATACCGAATCAAAGTCGCCGACTGCAGCTTTGGGTAAAATACCTCGCTCTAACAAAACCAGTGTACCTGCGTCTACACCGATAAATACTGCATCGGGCCAAGTAGCAAAATCCGGCAGTTCTTCAACGGGACCACTGCCAACGATTACGACATTCACGAGATGGCCTCTTCTCCAGCCCGTTTAATGTCCTGCAATGCTTTCGTGCGATCTTCTTTGCCAAAAATCGCAGAACCTGCCACGAATACATTAGCTCCAGCTTTTGCACACGGAATGATGGTTTCTTCATTGATTCCGCCATCGATTTGAATGTCTACTGTCAAACCTTTCTCACGGATGACTTTTGACAATTGCTCTACTTTTGGCACAACCGAATCGATGAATTTCTGACCACCAAACCCTGGATTTACCGTCATGAACAATACAAGATCAATGTCTTCTAGGATTGGCAGGATGGATTCAATTGGCGAATGGGGATTCAAGACGACCCCCGGCTTGACGCCAGATGCACGAATCAATTGGATTGTTCTATGCAAATGTGGACATGCTTCCACATGAACCGTGATGTAATCTGCCCCTGCTTTCGCGAAATCTTCAATATACCGGTCTGCATTTTCAATCATCAGGTGCACATCTAAAGGCAATTTCGTCAATGGGCGAATCGCATCTACCACAATTGCTCCAAATGAAATATTTGGAACAAAATGACCGTCCATGACATCGATATGAATCCAATCCGCTCCTGCTTTTTCAACTTCCAGAACTTCTTGTCCTAATTTTGCAAAATCTGCTGCTAATATTGAAGGTGCTATTTTAATCATTTGAATACCTCGGCTTTCGCGTCATAATTTCTTCCAAAAATTTCAAGTAATGTTTATACCGATATTCCGGAATTTCGTTGTTTTCCACAGCTGCTTTTATTGCACATTTCGGTTCATTCAAATGAAGGCATTCTCTGAATTTGCATCCATTTGACCGAGCAGCGAATTCCGGGAAATACTCGGACAATTCTTCTTTTTCAACCGTCTCAAAATCAAACGAACTAACTCCGGGTGTGTCAGCCAACAAACCTTTGTTGACTTCCAGCAGCTCCACATGGCGCGTCGTGTGCTTGCCCCGGTTTAACGCCTTTGAAATGGCATCTGTTTTCAAATCGAGTGCAGGCAGAATCGTATTGAGCATCGTCGACTTCCCGACTCCGGATTGTCCAGCCAATACGCTGATCTTCCCTTCCAATACCGGCATTAACCGCTGTTGCAATTGCGGATCGCCGATATAAGTTGGAATCACTTCGTAACCGATTTTTTCATAATCCTTAATATACACATCAAGTTTTTCTTTTTCTTCATCGTTCAACAAATCCATTTTCGTGATGCAAATAATGGGCTGGATGTCATGCGATTCGATCGCAGTCAGGAACCGGTCCAGCAACATCGTATGAAAATCAGGCTGTTTTGCTGAAAACACAAGAATTGCCTGGTCGACATTTGCAATGGGCGGCCGCACAAGTTCATTTTTCCGTTCGTGAACATGCGTGATGGTGCCTTCTAAATCATTATCCGCTTCATAATCGACATAGTCGCCGACTAGCGGTGAAATTTGACGGTTCCTGAATACGCCCCGCCCTCTGCACTGGGTGTATCGTTCGCCGTCTTCATCCAATACATAATAGAATCCGCTCAGCGCTTTTCTGATTTGACCTTTCGGCATGCTTGTCTTCACTCCTTCTGTTGTCAGCTATTGACTTCACTCTGCACTATTATATTCAACGGTATCTTCCTCGATTACCGTTGAATCTCGCACGATTCGATATGTCGCACTGCCGCTTTCAGCAATCTGTAATTCAATCTTGCGCGATTCGGTTTCGGTAATGGTGAACTCTTCAACCGGTGTTGCCATTGTCGTGTCATTGTCTTGAATATAAATTTGGACAGTTTGTTCAACCGGCTCTTCGCCTTCTTCTGCAGGTTCAGCTGGTTCATAAGGAATCTCGATTGTGCGAATATACGTCTTGACTGGAAGCGGCGCTTTACCTGAAGACATGACCACTTCTATCGTGCTACCCGCTTCAAGCGATTCTCCACCCGCTGGTGACTGGGATAAAACCGTACCGTCCGGTGCTGAATCCGAAGATTTCTCGCCAATGATTCGGATATTAAAGCCGGATGTACGCGCATATTGATTTAAGTCGGCTTCTGAAAAGCCTACTATGTTTTCAACCGCCCGCAAATCTTTCCCTTTACTGACCGTCAAAACCACTTCCGTTTCAGAAGCAATCACTTCTTCTCCGGCTTTTGGTTCATGCGATAAAATCGTGCCTTCCGGTTCATCTGAAAAGTCTTCAACAATGTTTATTTCTTTAAAGTTGGCTTCTTGCAGCAATGCTTCAGTCTCCGCGGCGTCTTGCCCGATATAATCCTCAAACAAAACACTCGCCTTGCCCGAGCTGATCACCAATTGAATTTCAGATTCCCGGTCCCGCATCTTGCCGGCTTCTGGAATCGTCCGAATCAAATGTCCTTCTTCAATTTCTTCAGAAGCCTTCTGCTGTTCTTCTCCGATTAGGAATCCTGCTGCCTGTAATTCTTCAACTGCCTCGTTGCGTTCCATGCCGGAAACATTTGGCACAGCGACTTGACGCGGTTCAAACAAGCCTGGAAATGCGACAACCGTTATCAAGCCCGCAAGAATAATCGCCCCAATTATCGCAATCGCCCAAAGTGATTTCCTTTTCTTTTTCCGAGGAGCAGTCGGAGGCTTTTTCTTGCTGCCTCCAGCGATTTTCAGATCATCCACAGGTGCAAGGGTTTTCGTCTCCTGATCACTTTCATATGCTTTTGGATCTTTTATGGCCGGCATCGCCTTCGTTGCGTCATCGTCATGGGGTGTTGTAAATATCGGTTCATTGACCCGTTCCGGCAATAAAACCGTTGATAAATCTTCTTCCATTTCGTTAGCAGACTGATAGCGATGCTGCGGATTTTTCGCCGTCGCCTTGAGCACGACATTTTCCAAACTTTGCGGCAAAGTCGGTACAATTTCCCGCAGAGAAGGTGTTTCTGTCTGCAGGTGTTTTAGAGCAATTGATACCGCTGACTCGCCTGAGAACGGCAAACGTCCCGTCAGCAATTCGAACATGACAATGCCTAACGAATAAATATCGGATTTTTTATTGGCGGTTCCACCACGCGCTTGTTCCGGCGATAAATAATGAACCGTTCCAAGTACAGAGTTCGTCTGTGTATACGATGTTGCGCTTAACGCCATCGCAATGCCGAAATCGGTGATTTTAACGTTCCCTTCGGCATCCATCAATATGTTCTGAGGCTTGATGTCCCGGTGCACAATTTGGTTGTGGTGGGCATGCGCCAATCCCGAGGCTAGCTGCTTCATGATTTTCACGGCTTTTTCAGGTTCAACCGGTGAGTGCTCGATTATGTATTCTTTGAGCGTCTTCCCAGGTACATATTCCATGACAAGATAATGCAGCGACCCTTCTTCTCCGACATCAAAAATATTCACAATGTTCGGATGTGCCAAGCTTGTGGTCGACAATGCCTCACGTTGAAAACGCCTGCGCAATTCTTCTTCATTCGAGAAATCATAGCGCAAAATCTTGATGGCGATATCCCGGTCCAAAATCATATCATGAGCCAGGTACACGTTCGACATGCCGCCTCCGCCGATCAATTCCAAAATCTTGTAACGGCCATTTATGCTTTTGCCGATTAACATGCTTACACCTCCTCATCCTTCAAGGAAAGAAGAACGAACGAGATATTGTCCTCTCCTCCCATATCATTCGCAAGCTTCACCATTTCCTCACCTCGACGAGATAATGGTTCATCTGAAAGAACAATGGAAGAAATCTCTTCTTTTGTTATTTTGTTGCTAAGGCCATCTGAACAAATCAACATGTACGATAAGCCCGCTATTGAGAAATGTAGGATTTCGCCATCGATGACAGGATCTGTGCCTAGCGCTTTGACGATCCAATTTTTCTTCGGATGCGCTTCTGCTTCCTCAACACTAATTTCACCGCTATCGAGCAATACATTGACATAGGAATGGTCGCGCGTCACTTGCTCAATTTCACCATTAATGACATAAGCACGACTATCGCCGATATGGCACATCACGCATTCTTCCCCTTCGATCAATGCTGCGATGAGCGTTGTCCCCATGCCTTTACAAGCCGGATTTTTTGCTGCGTGGTCATAGACCATGCGATTGACTTGTTGGATAGTAACAGATAACCAAGATTTTTTTTCAGCAATCGATGAGAAAACCGCCGCTTCTGCTCCTATGAACATTTCACCTAAAGTGTCGACGGTCATCGAGCTCGCTACATCACCTGCATTGTGTCCGCCCATCCCATCGGCGACCACCGCGAGCAACAGCCCATCTGGACGCTGTAAAACTGCTACCCGGTCTTCGTTAATTTTACGTTTTTTTCCTGTGTCACTTTCCAAAACATATTGCACCAAACTCCGGCACCCCGTTTCTTGTCTGTTAATGCATAAATTATTGAATAGAAGCTTGTTTACGGAAAGCGGAAATGAAAAATCCGTCGCCGCCAAAGTCTTGCGGAAAAATTTGAACGAAGCCAGTATTTTTCAAACCCAGTTCTTTTGGCAATTCCACCACGATTTTTTCCATGTCGGGATGGTCTTTTAAGAATCGTTCAGCGGTGCCTCGATTTTCGACCGAATCGACCGTACATGTGCTATAGACCATAATGCCTTCCGGCTTCAATAATTGAGCAGCTTGGTCAAGAAGCTCCAATTGAATTTCTTGCAATCGATCGAAATCTTCTTCTTTTTTCGTGTATTTGATGTCCGGTTTGCGCTTGATTACACCAAGTCCGCTACACGGAGCATCCACTAAGATACGGTCGAACTTTTCAGATCCGAAGCGCTCAACACTTTTTTTACCGTCCCCAACTTCTGCATCAATGACGGTATGCCCTAGACGCGTTGCCGTTTCTTCTATCAATTTAATTTTATGTTTATGAAGATCCATTGCGAATAAATGGCCTTTGTTTTCCATTTTTTCCGCAATATGCGTCGTTTTTCCGCCTGGCGCTGCACACATATCAAGCACTTCCATACCCGGTCCAGCTTGCAAAGCATATGCGCTTAACATCGAACTTTCATCTTGTATCGTGATAAAGCCTTTTTCAAAAGTTGCCGTTTTGGCAGGCTGTCCATTTGTCACGATAAGGCATTCGGGAACCCATTTGCTTTGAACCGCTTCTAAGCCTTCCGATTCAAGCATCTCGATCACTTCTTCAGGAGTTGCTCGCACTCGGTTGACACGAACCGTCTGCGAAGGAATTGTATTGTTCTCCAAAGCCATTTCCCGTGTCTTTTCCAAGCCGAATTGCTCCGCCCAGCGTTTGATCATCCATACCGGATGGCTCGTTTCGATGGAAATTTTCTCATACGGATCGCTGATCGTGTTGAACGACCGGACGCCGTCTCGTTGAACCGAACGAAGAACGCCGTTTACAAACTTGGCAATACCCCCATGACCGCGGCGTTTCGCAATTTCCACCGCTTCATGAACAACGGCATGCGATGGCACACGGTCCAAATAAACGATTTGATAAAGCGACAAGCGAAGCAAGGTTTTGACCCACGGCTCTACTTTGCCTTTTAAAAAAGGTTCCAAGTAATAATCCAAGGTCATCTGGTGTTGCAGCGTACCGTACGTAATTTCCGTCAACAAGCCTTTGTTTTTATTGGAAATGGCGTAGCTTTCAATTGTCTGATGCAGCAGCAAATTGCTGTATGCCTGTTTGTTTTCGACAGCCCACAAAATCGAAAAAGCCGCATCGCGAACATTGCCTTGTAATTTTTTGTTTTTCATACGAGTAAATCTCCCACCTGGATCTTAGGTCCTTTTAAATAATCTGCAGCGCTCATGCGTTTTTTTCCGGCAGGCTGCAATTCCGTGA
>JBFIXY010000065.1:0-7924 GCA_041605655.1 Planococcus sp. (in: firmicutes)
GCTTCGATCAATGCCTTCATGTCTTCCGGTTGATCGATTGTCCAGTAATGCACCGGGACATTCAGGTTTTCCAGAAAAGCGATAAAACGGCGCAAATCCAAACGGAACACGGAAGATTTGACCGGTAGTTGGAACACATCCGCTTTCGGGCGGTATAAATGGCCAAATTGGCTATTAAAGGCCGCGTAAGCTTTTCGAATCTCATTTTCACCAGCACCGATGGCAACGCTATTTTGTGCGTACAAATTGAACCGGTCGATTTGTTCGTCAAAAAAGCTTGTAACCACCACTCGATCGTGCACGTTGAGCAGATCAATCAAACGCCATAGTTTTGAAGGGATTAAACTACCTTCGTATGTTTCTGGAGAATCTTTCATGTCGATATTGATCCACATATCCGGGAACTTTTCAAACAATTCCTTCAATGTCATGATTGTCTCGCCTTTGCCGCGATAAATGTTGTTTCCTTTTTCATCTTCGAAATGATAACCTAAGTCGAGCTTGCGCAATTCAGACAATGTCAGGTCGGAAACTCGGCCGGCTCCATCTGTTGTGCGGTCTAGGAATTCATCATGGAAAACAATGATTTCTTCATCTTTTGTCAATCGGATATCGATTTCAAATCCATCGACTCCGAGTTCTGTTGATTTAGTAAAAGCAGCTAACGAGTTTTCCGGAGCGATAGAACAGCCTCCGCGGTGTGCAAGCACTGCCGGTGTCGTGCGTGTGAGCACTTTTTTTCCAGGACGCACCTGGGGAGTTGACAGTGCCTTAGAGCCTGCCCATGCGGCAGCTCCGACTGCGACAGCCGCAATTCCAATTTTAGTTTTTTTGCCCATGCGAATAATAGACCTCCTTGAAAAATCCAACTAACCTTATTATAGCGAACCAGCATTGTGAATGTCATTTTTTAACGAAGGATAGGCAGAGTCATCCTGCCTATACCAAGAATTTCCTCAGTTGCGGCTTTTTTCTTACCTATGGTATTGTAGAAGGTAAGAAAAGAGGGATGATTATGCATGATCGCCAAGGCCTCATCGTTTATGTGCATCATTTAAAGCAAGCAAAATCATTGCGGAAATTCGGACACGTCCATTTTATTTCCCGCAAGTTGAAATATGTTGTGCTGTATATGGATCAAGATGTTATCGAAACGACCAAAACAAAATTATCAAAACTGCCCTATGTCAAGCAAGTGCTTGAGTCTCAGCGTCCATTTTTGAAAACCGAATACGAAAACGCGAAGCCTGATAAGGCCAAAGAATACGATTACAAAATTGGACTGTAATTATTGCATAGGCGGTATGTAATGATTCAATCGCAGAATTGAGATTAAATGGTTGAAGAAAAACCGTTTTTCGCTATAAACAGAAGAATGCTTCACATCCATTTTGATAGGCGTATGACCAAGATCTTTAACGGCATCTTCAAAAATGCCAAGGCGTTTTGAATTTTCGGGGATGCCTTCCCGACAAATATAAATCGGCATAAAACCGCCTTCTGCAGTCGGTTCAAAAGCAGCCGCTACAGATAAGGTAGACTTGCCGTCTGGTAATGCTGAAACAAACACGAAGCCATGTTTGAAACGGTGTGAATTTGTTGTGATGAGTTCACGGAGTTCGTAAATATCTCCATATCCTTCTCCTAATTCGATAAAACGCTGTATCATAAAGCCACGTCCTTTCCAAATCTCATTTTAACATTAAGCACATTCTTTTCATAAGAAAATTATTAAATAAGAGGCGATAAAATGCGTGTTGTAGCAGGATCTGTAAAAGGGATTCCGTTAAAAGCGGTTCCGGGCACTAGTACTAGGCCGACAACGGATAAAGTGAAAGAATCGATATTCAATATGATCGGCCCGTTTTTTGACGGCGGTTACGCGCTTGATCTTTTTGCAGGGAGCGGAGGATTAGGCATCGAAGCGCTAAGCCGTGGGATTGACCGCGTAACGTTCACTGATAAAGACAAAAAAGCGATCGAAACCATCCACGCCAATCTTGATAAGACAAGGTTATCCGAGCATGCAGATGTTTATAAAGCAGATGCTGAACGGGCGTTAAAAGCGATGCAGAAAAATGGTTTGAAAGCTCGTTTATTATTTCTCGATCCACCTTACCATATGGAAAAAGCTTATGGACTGATGGATAAAGCTGCAGAATTCGGCATTGTCACTGAAGATGCCATTGTGGTTTGTGAGCATGATCGAGGGGTTGAACTGAGTGATCGCACCCGGTTCTTCGAACGATTCAAAAAAGAGCTTTATGGAAATACGATTATTTCAATTTACCGTTTTCAAGGGGAAGAGGGAGAAAAGTTTGAGTAAAATTGCAGTTGTGCCAGGAAGTTTTGATCCGATTACAATGGGCCATTTGGATATTGTCAAACGGGCAGCCTCCATTTTTGATGAAGTCAGAGTGGTTGTCATGAATAATTCTTCAAAAAACCCATTATTCTCAGTTGAAGAGCGCATCGCTTTAATCAGTGAAGTGACAAATTCCATCCCGAACGTCAAAGTGGATTCGTTCGGCGGTTTGTTGATTGACTATGCGATTGAAGTTCAAGCCAATGCCATTGTAAGAGGGCTGCGTGCGGTATCGGACTTTGAATATGAAATGCAAATCACTTCAATGAATAGGTTTTTGAATGAAAACATTGAAACCCTGTTCATGATATCAGGCAATCAATACTCTTTCTTAAGCTCCAGCATTGTCAAAGAAGTAGCCAAATACGGCGGTAAAATCAATGGACTTGTACCTCCAGCGGTTGAAGCAGCTTTAAAACAGAAGTATCAATAAGCCACGGCATACGTGGCTTTTTGTCATTTAGTCTGCAAGGGGGATCAATTATGAAAAAGAGAAAATTAGCGTTCTTCGCTATTGTAGTGGCTTTTGCTGTCTTATTGTCATCGTATCAGCTCGATTCTTATATTACTCGGCCTGGGGGCGCTTATGATTTGGGCCCGTTAGTTGAGGTTGTAGGAGGCGATGAAGACGATGAAGGGACATTGAGTTTGATGACCATCTCGTTAATGAAGGCGACTCCGGTGTTATACGCCTACGCCAAATTTCAGGATGGCTATAAAGTTATGTCAGCGGATCAAATCAGAAGTCCGCATGAAAGCGACCAGGAATACAACGTCCGTCAGTTGAAAATGATGGCGGATTCCCAAGTGAATGCGTTGCAAGTGGCTTTTGACATTGCGGATAAACCATATGAAGTAAACAATAATGGAGTTTATGTCATGACAGTCCTTGAAGGTGGAGCGGCGGATGGAATTCTTGAACCGGGCGATCGCGTGATTTCAGTGGATGACAATAAATTCGATACACAAGAAGAATTCATCGATTATTTGAGCGATCAGGAAAAAGGGCAGCAAGTAGAACTGGTATACGTGAGAGAAGGCCGTGAAATAACGGACAAAGTAAAATTGGCGCCATTACCGACCAATCCCGAACGAATCGGAATAGGCATTGCATTTGTGGAAAACAAAGAAATTGAAACGGATCCGAAAGTCACAATCGATTCTGAAGAAATTGGCGGCCCTTCTGCAGGCTTGATGTTCACGTTGGAGATATTGAATCGTCTATTGGATGAAGATATTACCAAGGGCTATAACATAGCGGGAACTGGGACGATGGAAAGTGATGGGACAGTAGGACGCATTGGTGGAATCGATCAAAAAGTGATTGCAGCGGACAATCAGGATATCGAAATCTTCTTTGCACCTGATGACGAAACGGAAGGCGCAAAGCTATCAAATTATGAACTGGCGAAAAAAACGGCAGAAAAAATAGGCACCGACATGAAAGTGGTGCCCGTAAAAAATATTGAAGAAGCCATGAAGTATTTAGAGGACCTTCAACCAAAATAAATCGGAGGGACGGTGTATTCGCGTTTTAAATCGTCTGCTCCGAGTCCGAGAAAATACATGGAACTTGCATGAATATCGATTTCCCCCATCGGGTCCGTCAAATCGGCGGCACGGCTGATGAGGGGGAGACCGATATTCTTTTTTTGTTTGTTCAAATAATGGCGTCCTGTCTCAGACATCCCTAAAAGTCTCAAGTATGTCGGACCTTCAAAAGACCGCAACTGGTCCCACGTGAACCCTGTATAGATGTGCGTGAGCATACGTTGAATACGAGTGCGGGTGTATCGCTTGGATTTCACCCGGCTGATAAAGCCTTCGAAAGTTGCTTCTTTTTTCGCCGATTCGAAGATCAAGTGCTCGATTCCTTCAGTAACTTCTGAAAAAAGTTTTAATTTTTGCGGTCGATCTCTTAGTATGCTGTAGCGGAGAAGAGGATAAAAGTGCGCCCAACTGCCAAAAGCACCATATTTTAATTGAAACGTTTTAAGCGCTTCAAGAGATGGAGCGGGCAAGTAGTTTTCAATACCAGCTAAAGAATTGTCTTCGAAAAACGCACGTCGAATGCCCGTAGCGCTAGCAATCGTGGAATCTGTATGAATTGGATCATGGTAGCCTGCAGCAATACGCTGAATCGTCAACGGCTCTATAGACGAGCCGCTTTTTTTGGCAGCCTCTACATAATGGTAGCCTAAAATATTATTGGGCTTCGCTAAATCAGCAAATCCTCCTCTAGCACCAGTGAGATTTCTATACGCCTCATTTAATGCTTTCGGATAGCTGATGCCCGTTTGAATGGCTTCATGAATCGAATGTTCGTATGCTTCCCGCTCGGTATTCAAAAGTTCCCAGCTTTTTAAGAAAGGGGCGATGCCTCCCTCTTCACTGCCGAAACAGAAAGATTCACAACCGGCAGCCTCCAGCAATGCAATAGCCCCTTTCGCAAAATCGGAAGCTTGTGCAGTAGCGTAAACGTAGGGCAACTCGAATACGATGTCAATGCCTGAAGCAAGTGCCATCTCTGTCCTGGCCCATTTATCCACGAATGCCGGTTCGCCGCGCTGGAGGAATTGACCGCTCATGACAGCGATCACTACGTCCGCATTGGCCGTTTTGCGTGCCTGCTCGGCATGATAAAGATGCCCATTATGAAAAGGGTTATATTCCACTACAATGCCTGTAGCTTTCATTTGAATCGCTCCTTTGATAGACTAAGATTACAGTTTACTGATTTCAGGTATGCCCTGACAAGATTTTATCTTGACATCCTTTTCTGTACATTATACAATAAACTTTGTTGTCTTAGAGGTGATACTTTATGAAAATCGCGATTCAACAGCTTCAGAAGCATCGCAAAGACGGAATGCCAATTGACGAGACTGTTCAACTTGATGCAGTGAAAAAGCGCAATAGCGATATTCGCGAAATTTCTACTGTACGGGTCACAGGAAAATGCACAATTGGTTCACAACAAATGACGTGCAAGCTCCATCTCGAAGGTATGTTAATATTACCTTGTGCACGAACTTGGGAAGATGTTGAATTCCCTATCGACATTGATACGGTTGAAATCTTTTCATGGTCTGAAAAAGACCAGGGAAGCAAGGAAGATAACGTTCATTTTGTAGACGCTGAAACAATCGATCTTCAGCCGATACTCGAAGAACTCGTTTTGCTTGAGATTCCGATTCAAGTCTATAAGGAAGGCGCCGACGAAGCCGTTATTAAAGGCGGTAGCAATTGGTCGTACACAACAGATGAACAGGTGGAAGCCGAGAAAGCTGAAGCACCACCAAAACCGGATCCAAGACTTGCTGATTTAGCAAAGTATTTTGATCAGTCAGATGAATAGAATCATTGTAAGGAGGTGTCACCAATGGCTGTACCAGCTAGAAGAACGTCCAAAACCGTTAAAAGAAAACGCCGTACACATTTCAAATTGTCAGTGCCGGGCATGGTAAACTGCCCAAGCTGTGGCGAATCGAAATTGGCTCACCACGTCTGCAAAGCATGTGGATCATACAAAGGGAAAGAAGTTGTAGCAAGCAAATAAACCAGTATTTGCTGCTAAAAGGCTATTGAGAGGCCATGGCTCTCGATAGCCTTTTTCTCTATCCAAAAATAAGGGGTGGCAAGATGTCTTACAAAATTGAAATGACTGATGAGATCCTAACTTTTACTATTGACCGTCCGGATATTCGCAACGCAATCAACGAAGAGGTCATGCACGGACTGGAAACCTTAATAACGAAAGTACATACTGAAAAACCACGTTTCGTCATCATCACGGCTTCCGGCACTCAAGCGTTTTGTTCAGGGGGCGATTTGTCGGTTTTCCACCAACTGAAAACAGAAGAACAGGCATATCCGATGTTAAAGCGGATGAGCGACATTCTATATTCCGTAAAAACATTACCGGTACCGGTTATCGCGCTCGTGAACGGCGCAGCTGTCGGCGGCGGTTGTGAGATTGCCACAGCTTGCGATTATAGGCTCGTTAGGGAACATGCCAAATGCGGCTTTATTCAAGGTACATTAGCGATTACAAGCGGCTGGGGCGGTGGCACGTACCTATTGGATTTACTGCGTCATGACAATGCTCTAAAGATGCTTTGCGATGCTAAGCCTTATAGCGCTGATGAATTATCGGAGAATGGCTGGGCGACAAAAATCATCCATGACGATCGCGACATCGTGGACTTTATCTCATCGATGAAAAAAACCTTGCCAGAAGTTCAACAAGGCTATAAGGAAATCGCAATCAGGAAATGGCAAACAACCAACTTGAAAGAACGTGTGGAGGCAGAAGTCAGCCGTTGCGCTAAGCTCTGGGCAGAAGATGCACATCATGAAGCGGTTGATTGCTTCCTTTCTAAAACCAAGAAATAAGCTCCCGATTTTGGGAGTTTTTTTATTTATAGGAGACTAAAATAGTTTATGCTTGAAGCTATATTTAAGAGATTTTCAATTCGCTTTTATTATATATTTAGAAAATTTTGTCCCAATAGTTGAAATCGCTTACAAAATTCGTATATGCTATAGAAGGGAGAAAAACATTGGGGGTATTTCTGATATGAAAAAAATCCTAATCGCGAACCGAGGCGAAATTGCGCGCCGCATCATCCGTACGTGCAATCGCCTTGGCATCGAAACAGTCGCGATCCACTCCGAGGCAGATGGGGATCTGCCTTACGTTAGTGAAGCGACTGAAGCTGTATTAATCGGACCGAATCCGGTTGTGCAGTCATACTTACAAGCAGATAAAATTATTGAAGTGGCAAAAGCGCATAACGCTGAAGCGATTCATCCCGGCTACGGACTTTTGTCGGAAAACGCGAATTTTGCCCGTAAAGTGGCAGAAGCTGGTCTAGTTTTTATCGGACCATCCGCAGATATCATAGAAAAAATGGGCGACAAGCTCGAATCCCGTCAGACCATGGCCAAAGCAGGCGTCCCTGTAGTGCCTGGAACAGTTGATGGAGTAGCTTCGATTGAAGAAGCGATTGAAGAAGCGGACAAAATCGGCTATCCGCTCATGTTAAAAGCGAGCGCAGGCGGCGGGGGCATCGGCATGGTGCGCTGCGATACTGAGCAAGCGCTCAGTCAGCAATTTGCCTCTGTAAAAAACCGTGCTAAAGCGTATTTCGGCGACGATGTTGTTTATTTGGAAAAATTCATCGCTGACTCTCGTCATATCGAAGTGCAGATTTTCGGGGATGACCATGGCAATATTGTTCATTTATTTGAGCGGAATTGTTCGGTTCAGCGACGCAACCAAAAAGTGATTGAAGAATCGCCATCACCGGATCTGCCGGAAGAAGTTCGCCAACGTTTATGTGACGCTGCTGTAAAAGCGGCAAAAGCAGTCAATTATACAAACGCAGGCACCGTTGAATTTATTGTGGATGCGAACAACGAATTTTATTTCCTTGAAATGAACACGAGGCTTCAAGTGGAACATCCGGTCACGGAAGAAGTGACAGGATACGATTTGGTTGAATGGCAGCTTAATGTAGCGACTGGTAAAACATTGCCAAAGCAAGAAAGCATTCA
>JBFIXY010000066.1:0-7870 GCA_041605655.1 Planococcus sp. (in: firmicutes)
GGCAGTTAAGTAGTCGATATGCGGTGTTACGATGCCCGTTTCAGGGTCTACTCGACGATACGGTGTTTCGATAAAGCCGAATTTATTCACTTTTGCGAATGTTGAAAGAGTATTGATTAAACCGATGTTTGGTCCCTCAGGCGTTTCAATCGGACACATGCGGCCGTAATGTGAGTAATGAACGTCACGCACTTCAAATCCAGCACGTTCACGCGTCAAACCACCGGGCCCTAATGCAGACAGACGACGTTTATGCGTCAATTCACCCAATGGGTTTGTTTGATCCATAAACTGAGAAAGCTGCGAGCTTCCGAAGAACTCTTTGATGGAAGCAATGACCGGACGAATGTTGATCAATTGCTGCGGTACGATTGCTTGTGTGTCATTGATCGACATACGCTCGCGCACAACGCGTTCCATACGGGATAAACCGATGCGGAATTGGTTTTGCAGCAATTCACCCACTGAACGAAGGCGACGGTTTCCAAGATGATCGATATCATCCGTGTTTCCAACACCGTAAAGTAGGTTAAAGAAGTAACTAATAGAAGAAATGATATCGGCTGGCGTTACATGTTTGATCTTGTCTTCAATGTAAGCGTTGCTGATAACATTGATTTCTTTTTGCGACTCATCGTTCGGCGCGTAGATTTTCACTGATTGCAATTGAACATCGCCTTCTAGTACGCCACCATTTTGTGTAACTGAATGGAAATTAACTCCAGCTTCCAAATAAGGGATCAAGCGATCTAGGACACGACGATCAATCAATGTACCCGCTTCAACCAAAATTTCACCCGTTTCCGGATCAACCAATGTTTCTGCAATTGTTTGATTGAAAAGACGGTTTTTGATGTGAAGCTTTTTGTTCATTTTATAGCGGCCGACATTTGCAAGGTCATAGCGTTTTGGGTCGAAGAAACGCGAGTAAAGTAAGCTCTTAGCGCTTTCGACTGTTGGCGGCTCTCCAGGACGGAGACGCTCATAAATTTCAAGAAGCGCTTTTTCAGTGCTCTCTGTGTTATCTTTTTCAAGCGTATTTTGCAGGTATTCGTTGTCTCCAAGTAATTCGATGATTTCTTGGTCGGATCCGAAGCCTAATGCTCTTAAAAGTACAGTGACTGGCAATTTACGCGTGCGGTCGATTCTGACATAGACCACGTCTTTTGCGTCAGTTTCGTACTCAAGCCATGCGCCGCGGTTAGGAATAACCGTTGCTCCAAAGCCTTTTTTACCATTTTTGTCTGTTTTGTCGTGGAAGTAAACACTTGGTGAACGCACTAATTGAGAAACGATGACGCGCTCTGCGCCATTGATAACAAAAGTACCGGTTTCCGTCATTAATGGGAAATCCCCCATAAAGACATCTTGTTCTTTTACTTCGTCTGTTTCTTTGTTGTGGAGACGCACTTTTACGCGAAGTGGAGCTGCGTATGTAACGTCGCGTTCTTTCGATTCAGAAACTGGATACTTTGGTTCTGCGAGACTGTAATCTACAAACTCAAGCGACAGATTTCCTGTGAAATCTTCAATCGGCGAGATATCTCGGAACATTTCGCGCAGCCCTTCTTCGAGGAACCACTCATAAGACGCTGATTGAATTTCAATCAGGTTAGGAAGATCGAGCACTTCTTTGATTCTCGAAAAACTTCTACGTTGACGATGTTGCCCGTACTGAACTAGTTGACCTGCCAACTTATTCACCCCTCAATAAAACGATTATAGGTCTTTGCGATTTTCACCGGATGGTGTATGATATCGAAAAGACAAAAAGAAAACGAGGCTAAACATTAGCTCATTTTCGGTATACCCGTGATTTGTTCTGTCGTCATGCGGAGCCCGAAAAAGGGCAAACGACCTCAAAATAATAATTTTGCATTTCATTATAATAACACAAGCGATTTGTCAAGTCAAACTTTTCTGGCTTCAAAAATAAAGTATCCTTTTTTCTTGTCCACCTGTCGGCAATTGCCGAAAAGTCCCTCTAATTTCTCCTGCGTGGAAGGCGCACCCTGCTTTTTCTGGATGACTACCCACAAGGATCCACCACTCGCTAACTTCTCAAACGCTTCTTCGTAAAAACGGAATATCGTGTCTTTTCCCGCGCGTATTGGCGGGTTTGTCAAGATAGCCGAAAACCCTTCAGTTTCAACAGCCGCCAATCCGTCACTTTCGTAAATCCGGACATTAGCCACTCCATTTTTTTCAGTGTTCTTTTTAGCCAATTCAATAGCGCGTGTATTCACGTCTACCATATGAACTTCTTTATGGGGAATTGTTTTGGCGATGGCCATTCCGATCGGCCCGTACCCGCAGCCGACATCGAGAATTGGCCCTTCCATATCCGAATCTTCAAATGCTTCGATTAACAACCTCGAACCAAAATCGATTTCACCTTTGCTGAAAACCCCAGCATCCGTTTGGAAATGAAACTTTTCGCCCCGTAATGTATAGGTCCATTCTCGAGGATTGCTTTTTGTTTGAGGATTTTTAGAATAATAATGCTGTGACACAAGGAGTCCTCCTTACATTTATCAACTCAGCATGCTGCCGCACCGGAATTTCCGGTTTTAAAAAGAAGAAAAAGCCCGTCGGTATACACTGACGAGCTTCTTTCTTATTCAAGAATGTTGGAATTACTTAACTTCTACAGAAGCGCCAACTTCTTCAAGTTTACCTTTGATTTCTTCAGCTTCTTCTTTAGAAGCGCCTTCTTTGATTGCTTTAGGAGCTTCGTCAACTAGTGCTTTAGCTTCTTTCAAGCCTAAGCCAGTAACTTCGCGGACTGCTTTGATAACTTTGATTTTTTGATCGCCAGCAGAAGCTAGGATTACATCAAACTCAGTTTGTTCTTCTTCAGCAGCACCGCCAGCAGCAGCTGCAGCAACAGGAGCAGCAGCAGTTACGCCGAACTCGTCTTCGATTGCTTTTACAAGGTCGTTAAGTTGTAGAACTGTCATTTCTTTGATTGCGTCTAAGATTTGTTCTTGTGTCATTATAATTTCCTCCTATGGAAAATGAATTTTTTTCGTGCTTATCCGGCTAACTTATTAAGCGCCTTGTTCTTCTTTGCTGTCTGCAACTGCTTTTGTAATAGCAGCGAAGTTGCGGACTGGAGCCTGAAGTACGCTGAGTAGCATAGATAGTAGACCTTCGCGTGATGGAAGTTCTGCCAATGCTTTTACATCTTCAGCAGATGCAACAGTGCCTTCGATGATACCCGCTTTAATTTCAAGCGCTTCGTTCTTTTTAGCGAAATCGTTGATGATTCTCGCTGGCGCTACTACATCTTCGTTAGAAAATGCAATCGCGTTTGGTCCTGTTAAGTGTTCGTTGATCGCTTCAAGACCGTGGACTTCTGTCGCACGACGAGTCATTGAGTTTTTGTAAACTTTGAACTCAACGCCTGCTTCACGAAGCTGTTTACGAAGATCTGTTACTTGTGCAACGTTCAAACCACGGTAATCAACAACTACAACAGACGCTGCAGCATTGAATTTATCAGCGATTGTTTGCACGACAACTTTTTTCGTTTCAACTGCTTTGCTCATTTTGGCACCTCCTATAGATTTTTCAATTCGTACCGTCAGTCCATAAGAAAAGCCTCTGGTCTGAAACAGACACAGAGGCATAATATCAGCATCAAAAAGATGTTCACTGAATTCATCATGTCCTCGGCAGGGATAAATTAAGCGACTGGCGCCCCTGCTGTCTGCGGTACAAATATGCATTTCACAACTTCGCTATTATAGCAACGCGGAAATGGTTTGTCAAACTCTTATTTACCTACAGTACCAGCATCTACTTTTACAGCAGGCCCCATTGTAGTTGTTACGTTTAGGGATTTGATGTAGACGCCTTTAGCAGCCGATGGCTTAGCTTTAAGAACTACATCGTAGATTGCTTCCAAGTTTTCAGCAAGTTTGCTGTCTTCGAAAGAAACTTTCCCGATTGGCGCGTGGATGATACCTGTTTTGTCTGCACGGTATTCCACTTTACCAGCTTTGATCTCTTGAACAGCTTTCGTTACATCAAATGTAACTGTGCCTGTTTTCGGGTTTGGCATTAAGCCTTTTGGTCCTAAAACGCGTCCAAGTTTACCAACTTCACCCATCATATCAGGAGTAGCTACGATTACATCGAAGTCAAACCATCCTTGTTGGATTTTTTGGATATATTCAGCATCGCCGACGAAATCAGCGCCAGCTGCTTCAGCTTCTTTAAGTTTTTCGCCTTTAGCGAAAACCAATACGCTTTGAGTTTTACCAGTACCGTTTGGAAGCACTACTGCTCCACGGATCTGCTGGTCGTTCTTACGCGTGTCGATTCCTAGACGGAAAGCCACTTCTACTGTTGCATCGAAGTTTACCGTGCTTGCTTTTTTAGCAAGTTCGATTGCTTCTTTAGCTTCATAAAGTTTTGTGCGGTCGATTAGTTTTGCTGCGTCTTGCAGCTTTTTGCCTGTTTTAGCCATTTTAAACGTCCTCCTTGTTGTGGTCTAACGGTTTTAAACCTCCCACGATTAAAGGCTGCGCGGTTCGTATTGAACTCGCGCAACCCATCCAAAAACAACTGCTGTATTAGTCTTCGATTGTAATGCCCATGCTGCGAGCAGTACCTTCAACCATCAACATTGCAGCTTCAACTGAAGCGGCATTTAGATCTGGCATTTTAGTTTCTGCGATTTCGCGAACTTGGTCGCGTTTCACAGTCGCTACTTTAACACGGTTCGGCTCGCCTGAACCTGATTCAATACCTGCTGCTTTTTTCAAAAGAACTGCAGCGGGTGGAGTTTTCGTAATGAAAGTAAATGAACGATCTTCAAATACTGAAATCTCAACCGGAATGATCAGTCCTGCTTGCTCAGCAGTACGTGCGTTGAACTCTTTACAGAAGCCCATGATGTTAACACCTGCTTGACCCAATGCTGGACCAACCGGCGGCGCTGGATTAGCTTTTGCTGCAGGGATCTGCAATTTTACAACTTTAATCACTTTTTTAGCCACGAAACACACCTCCTTAAGTCCGTGATGTGGTAATAGGGTTTCCCCTCCCACTCAATATCTCTGTCAACTATGTTGATAGAATTAGTTAGCTTGTACAAATTGTCTGATGACAGTCTGACCTATGAAATAATACCACTTTCTAAAGACAATAGCAAGGGGTATTTATATTTTCTGAACCTGCTCGAAATCCAGTTCCATTTTTGTTTCCCGACCAAAGATGTCAATTGAAACTTTGACTTTGCCTTTTGTTTCATCAATTTCTTCAACTTTCCCTTGGAAGTTCGCAAATGGCCCTTCCATAACTTCGACAGTATCACTTACCGCAAAGTCGATATCCACTTTGCGAGCAGTCATGCCCATCTGTTTCAGGATGAATTCGACTTCCTCATCCAAAAGCGGTGTCGGTTTAGCGCCTCCACCTGATGAACCGATAAAGCCGGTTACTCCCGGCGTGTTGCGTACAACATACCAAGACTCATCCGTCATGATCAATTCAACTAGCACATACCCTGGGAAGGTTTTGCGCATGACCGTACGTTTTTTGCCGTCTTTAAAATCTGTTTCCTGTTCTTCCGGGATGATAACGCGGAAGATTTTATCTTGCATGCCCATTGTTTCGACACGCTTCTCCAAATTCGCTTTCACCTTGTTCTCGTAACCGGAATACGTATGGACTACATACCAATTTTTCTCCATATTCGTTTGGACTGAACGTCCGTCCCTCCTTTTTTCACCAAATAAAAAAACCCGTTCTCAACTGCTGACGGGCTATTTTGACGTGTTATTGTGTTGGTCCTTTAAAGTGCCAAGAACCAGCGGAATAGTTCCGAGATGCCTGAATCGATTAATGCGAAGAAAAGTGCCATGAAGATAACCGTCGAAAGAACCACGATTGTATATCGTGTTAATTCTTTGCGCTTAGGCCAGCTAACTTTTCTCATTTCCGAAACTACGTTCTTAAAGAAACTGCCAATGTTGCCCATTTTTCAAAAAACCTCCGAAAATTTAAAATCACTCTATATCGTTCGGCATTCACTTAATATTCATATCGTTTGTTTATGCACGGTATGCCCATTGCAATGAGCACAGAATTTATTAAGTTCCAAACGTGTGCCTGATTCCGAGCGTGCCGGAACCGTATAATTGCGGGATGCACATTTCGAGCAGCTTAAAACGATTTTTTTAGCCATCAATCTTCACCCTATTCGAGTTTTCAGCTTTTTCCAGATTAGCATCTAAAAAGTAACCTGTCAACAGCGTCAGAACGTCTGCGTCTCATCCAACTGAAGATGCCGCTCCAATTTACGCTTGACGCGTTGCAGCGCATTGTCGATCGATTTGACGTGGCGTTCTAATTTTTCTGAAATTTCCTGATAGGATTGTCCATCAAGATACAGCGCCAGCACTTCTCGTTCGAGGTTGCTCAGCACTTCTCCCATTTTTTCTTCCATGTACATGAATTCTTCGTTGTTGATCATCAATTCTTCAGGATCATCTACTCCGTTACCGGTCAACACATCCATCAGTGTTCGGTCCGATTCCTCATCGTAGATTGGTTTATCGAGCGACACATAGGAATTCAATGGAATATGCTTTTGGCGGGTCGCTGTCTTGATCGCTGTAATGATTTGGCGAATGATGCACAACTCGGCAAATGCGCGGAACGATGATAATTTATCGCTACGAAAATCACGAATCGCCTTGTATAAGCCAATCATTCCTTCTTGAATGATGTCTTCTTTATCGGCGCCGATTAGAAAGTACGAACGCGCTTTCATACGGACGAAATGCCGATATTTCGTAATTAAATAATCCAAGGCTTCAGTGTTTCCGCTGTGGACTAAGCTGACAAGTTCCTCATCTGACATTACTGTGAATCGTTGGGCTTGAACTTGCTCATGATTTACCACGGCTATCCCTCCGGTTGCGAGCCTCGATATCTTCAGTATACAGGAAGCAAAATTTGAGCGTCAACCTATCATTTCTGCCCCCGTCGCCATTTTTCGAAAATTTCCGCTATTTCATCAGATAGCATTATCTTCGAGAAGGCCCGCTGTTCTTGAATTTCTTTCACTTTTTTCGTAATCTCCCGCTGAATTTCCTTTGTTTCAATTTCCAATTCCCTGGCGGAGATTCGGAGCCCGCCTTTGCCAAAAATCACGCGCTGCTCTGTCATATCCGAGGTCGCGACGTAGATTTGATCGCGCCGGTTGCTTAAGCTATCCGCCAATTTCTCAATCCGCTCATCCGCCGTTTCACTTTCACGAGTGAAAATCACTTCAATATCATGACGCATGTTTTTCGCTTCGATACCCGGCACCAGGTGGGCGTCAAAAATAATAATGACGCGCCACCCCTTATAGCTCTGATACTCTGCCAAAAGCTCGATCAATCGGTCCCTGGCATCCGCGAGTTTGTTTTTTTTCAACTGCTGAAGTTCCGGCCAATCCCCAATGATGTTATACCCATCCACCAGTAGAATGTCCATTGGGTTACCCTAGTGGATTGCGCTTGCGATAGACTTCATACATTAATAAACTCGCAGCGACCGAAGCATTCAACGAAGTGACGTGTCCGACCATTGGAAGTTGATAAAGAAAATCGCATTTATCGCGCAGAATACGGCTCATTCCTTTGCCTTCACTGCCAATGATGACAGCAAGCGGTAATTTCGCATCCATTGTGCGGTAATCGGCTGATTCTTTTGCATCGGTGCCAGCAATCCAGAGGCCTCGTTTTTTCAATTCATCGACCGTTTGCGAAAGGTTATTGACTCGCACCACGGGTACATGCTCAATCGCACCAGTTGAAGCTTTTGCCACAACCGCTGTCAAACCGACCGCACGGCGTCTCGGAATAATCAA
>JBFIXY010000067.1:0-7748 GCA_041605655.1 Planococcus sp. (in: firmicutes)
ACAAAGATTGTATGTGCTTCTTCAGCGTCCAATAACGCGATTGCGTATGAACCTTTCAACAACGTCAATGTTTTGCTGAATGCTTCTTTCGTTGTCATGCCTTCGGCAACCAATTTGCCGATCAACTGGACAATCACTTCTGTGTCCGTGTCTGATTCCATTTCAACGCCAGGTAAGAAATCGCGCTGCAAATGATGGTAGTTTTCAATAACGCCGTTATGGACGATCGTAAAACGGTCCGATTGGTTTTGATGCGGGTGAGCATTTACTCTGTTCGGCTTGCCGTGAGTTGCCCAGCGCGTATGCCCAATCCCTGTTGTTCCCATTACGTCATCCGCGACAATCGCGCGTAAATCAGCAATACGGCCTTTTTCTTTGAATACAGTGATAGCTTCACCGTTGCGCACTGCAATACCTGCTGAATCGTATCCGCGGTATTCCAAGCGCTCTAAGCCTTTTAACAAAATTTCTTTTGAATCGTTTTCACCAATATATCCTACAATTCCACACATATTTAAATTCCTCCGTTTTCTCTAAATAAAAATGAGCGCTCGCTAACGTTCGCAGACGCTTCTGATGAGCCCATCCACACCGTTGTCCAGCCAATCGCTCAGCTGTTTTAAGTGTTGGATATTACGACCGGGCTTCACGGCCGGGAGGTATCCGCCGAAACATCGATACTCCTCCTCCTCGTCTACTGGAGAATGATTTGTCCATCCAATTTCCCCAGTACAGGCGCTTCAACTATTTTCCTTTTACGCTATACGATCCCCCTTTTCAGCGGCCATAAACAGGCAATTACATCATACCTTCTTCCAGTTGGCAAGTCAACGAAACCCACTGAAAATGGGGCTTCCGCACCTCTAGCGACATGGTTTCGCGGATCTTCAAAATTGATTGCGCTTTCATATCGTCACGAAAAAAAAGCAAGCTTCTGAAACCATGGAATTGGCTTCAGAAGCTTGCTCGATTTTATTATTTCATGCCCATTTCTGCGCGCACAACTTCCGCAATACGTTCTACATATTCTTCACAAGCTTCAGCAGAAGCAGCTTCTACCATGACCCGCACTAACGGTTCAGTTCCGGATGGGCGTACAAGCACACGTCCGTTGCCAGCCATTTCCGCTTCAACTTCTGCGATTTTCGCAGCTACTTTCGCATTATCCGTCACTGCATGCTTATCCGTTACACGGATGTTAACAAGCTTCTGAGGGAAAATCGTCATTTCTCCTGCCAATTCCGATAATTTCTTACCGGATACTTTCATAATGTTCACCAATTGAAGACCCGTCAGCAAGCCATCACCCGTAGTATTGTAATCTAAGAAAATGATGTGGCCAGATTGTTCTCCGCCCAGATTAAACTCGTTTTTCTTCATTTCTTCTACAACGTAACGATCGCCGACAGCGGTTTGTCTGCTTTCCATTCCGTTCTCTTCCAGCGCTTTGTAAAAGCCCATATTGCTCATCACAGTAGAAACAACGGTGTTCTTTTTCAAACGCCCTTCTGCATGCAAGTATTTCCCGATGATGAACATAATTTGGTCGCCATCAACGATTTGTCCTTTTTCGTCCACCGCGATCAACCGGTCGCCATCGCCATCAAACGCAAGACCGATATCCGCATTTTTTGCCAATACCATTTCCGCTAATTTTTCTGGGTGTGTCGATCCGACTTTATCATTGATGTTCAAGCCGTTCGGAGAAGCTCCCATTGAAGAAATGTCCGCATCCAGATCCGCAAAAACATGTGTTGCTAAGGTTGAAGTCGCACCGTGTGCACAATCCAATGCCACATGGATATCTGTAAACTCTTCGTCTACTGTTTGCTTCAAATACTGAATGTATTTTTGGCCGCCTTCGAAATAATCCGTTATGCTGCCAAGATCTCCACCCGTTGGACGTGGCAATAGATCTTCTTCAGCGTCAAGCAGCGCTTCGATCTCCGCTTCTTGGTCATCTGATAATTTGAATCCGTCTGAGCCGAAAAATTTGATGCCATTGTCCTCTACCGGATTATGTGATGCAGAAATCATGACGCCCGCTTCCGCGCTCATCACGCGCGTCAAATACGAAACTCCTGGAGTGCTGATGATGCCGAGACGCATTACCTCTGCCCCAACAGATAACAAGCCTGCAGCTAAAGCTCCTTCAAGCATTTCACCTGAAATACGCGTATCGCGGCCGATCAAAACTTTCGGCTTTTCTTTCGAGCTCTTTGTTAATACATAACCGCCGAAGCGACCTAATTTAAAAGCTAATTCAGGTGTCAGTTCGCTATTAGCTACACCTCGCACACCATCAGTTCCAAAATATTTACCCATCATTTTCTCTCCTTTAAGATCGTTCTCTATTATAAAAAATTCCATATTTACATTTCAATTCATTTATACAGAAACTACAAAATTCATATAGGTTTTATTCCGTATTCGATGAGTCCCCTGCGCCTTCAGGTTCATCGTTCTCGACGGTAATATTAGCTTCTACTGTGATTTTTTCCGGATCCGTTGAAGTGGTTCCGTTCGGCAATGGCAATTTGACTTCAAGCGCCTTATCTGTCGCTGTGATGTCGCCTACTGCGACTTCAACCGATAACAAGTCAATTTCGTCGACAATACTCTTCGGTCCGTAAATCCGCACATTTTCCATTGAGGATTTTAGTGAATTGATCGTGATGCCTGAAGGCGCACTTCCACTGCGGTTCAATGATACCGGCACTTCTTTGCTGTATTCTCTAATGTCGACAGCGACTTGCACCGTTTCCGGCTCAATTGTGACATTTTCAAGTTTTGTAAGGTCATTTGCAAGTACACGCACACGCGCCTCTGTTTCAAATGGCTTATTCATACCAGGCTCCCCTGTAATCGTTGCTTTTACAAAGCTGATGGAGTCAATCACACTTTTGGCACCTGTCACCGTAACGAATGTCGGGTCCGCCTTGATGCTTTCAAGAACGAATCCTTCTGCTAGTAAACGTTCATTCAGTTCCGGGTCGATAGGGAATTCTTGACTTACCCGCTCTTCTATATGGATGTCCACAAAAGCCGGGTCCATTTGCACCCGTAATTGTTCAGACAAATTCTCTGTTTGAATGGCGATGCGTTGTTCGCCAATGTCCAAGTTTCGCAAATCGACGAACAATGTAAAATCTTTTAATTGGCGTGTCGTCTGCACGACACTTGTCGGACCCGAAATTGTCAAATCCACTGTCTCAGGCAAGCCACTGACAATTAAATTCGTGTCGTCGTAAAACACTTCCAATGCCACATCTTCAATTTTCTCCGTAATAGTCCCGCTATCGGATGAGTTGTTCAAGCCATCTGAGGCTTTGACCGTAAAGAACATTAGAAATGCTAATAGCAATGCCATAATCCGTAAAAACCAAGGGCTGTCCATCAATTTATCCATTCTTTTTCCCCCTCCAGTTCCACCACGAAGTATCTGCTTGCGGCTGCTGTTGGGATCCGAACCAAACTCTGCGCAATTTCGCTTCAAAATCCTCAAGCGATAAATTGCGGTGAAGGTCGCCATTAGCAGTCAAACTAATCGCACCCGTCTCTTCTGACACAATCACGGTAATCGCATCTGTCACTTCACTGATTCCAAGCGCAGCACGGTGGCGTGTTCCCAACTCTTTTGAGATAAAGGGACTTTCAGACAGCGGTAAATAACAAGCCGCTGCGGCAATCCGGTTTCGCTGGATAATAACAGCACCATCATGCAACGGCGTGTTTGGGATGAACAAATTGATCAATAACTCTGATGTGATATCAGAATTCATCGAGATTCCCGTTTCGATGTATTCACTCAATCCGGTTTCACGTTCAATCGAGATCAATGCACCAATTCGGCGTTTCGCCATATAACTGACTGATTTGACCATAGCTTCGATCAGTCGGTTTCGCTCCGATTCTTCGTTCAACGTGCTGCTGGAGAACAATTTTCCGCGCCCCAGCTGTTCCAACGCACGGCGCATTTCCGGTTGGAAAATGATGATGATCGCCAAGAATCCCCAATTCAGGACTTGCTGCATGATCCAGCCGAGCGTCTCTAAATTGAGCGCTTGGGTAATCAGATACGCAATCACGATGAAGAATATTCCCTTCAACAATTGTACGGCTTTCGTTCCTTTAATGAGCGTGATTAATTTATAGATAACGAACCATACTAATAAAATATCAATGACATTCACTAAAAGTTCGAGTGGTGTTTGATTTGTTATATTATCCAAAAACGGCATCTTCAACCCTCGCTTTTCAACATCTGCATATACTTTAGTATATCATAACCCCTTTTCCCTTGCCCCGAAAGAAAAAACCCATCCTAAAAAGGACAGGCTCTACTTGTTTGCTGGATCGGCAGTGAAAATAGCCGCTGCATCTTTTGAAACTTCCTTGATCTGGTACCATAACCACTCAAATATTTGGTCGATTTCTTCGATTTCTCCGGTGATGACACCACTCGAGGCCATGAACTGACCATTGACGATTGTCACATCGCCATTCAATTCGCCTTCAACTCGCAAATCTCCGTTGCGGATAGTCAAATCGCCATTGACGACCATTCCCTCCGGTACGATGACCGTTTCGCCCTGCACCTGCAAATTCGGTTGCTTCGTAAATGCGAATTGTTGATCTTCGCTGAAACTCGTAAACAATGCCGCACTCATCATCAACATGAACAAAGCTGCGGCTGCAACAAACGGATGCCGCCTGAACCAGCGCTTTGCACTGCCGCGTTTCTTTTCTTTTGGCAGCCGCTGCATGGCCTTCTCGACAAAATCGGCAGGCGCCTTTATATGTGAAGCACTTTGCACAAGGGCAATCGTTTTGTTCAATTCATGGTATGTTTTGCGGCAATCGCTGCAGCTTTCCAAATAGCCTTTCATCACCGCTTCATCTTCGGGATTTAAATCCCCGTCTAAATAATCATCCATAAACCGGATGATTTTCTCCGGACACGTCGTCATCATGCTCGCCTCCTACAAATTGCTCAATTGCTTCCGAAGAGCTTCGCGCCCCCGGTGTATACGCGTCTTCACGGTACCAAGCGGCAAATCCAGTATTTCGCTGATTTCCGCCAGCGGCAATTCTTGAATGTACTTTAATACAATAGCGGCACGGTATTTATCTGGCAAGCGGCTAATTTCATATTGTACCCGCTCCTGCACTTCCATCCGCACCAGTTCTTCTTCCGGCAGCTGATCGTCGTTTGCAACCGACGAATACATCGTCAGCCCTTCAGTGCCACGGACTTCCGCATCGAGGTGGTAATCCGGCTTTTTCTTGCGAATCCGGTCAATGCATAAATTGGTCGCGATACGATAAAGCCACGTCGAAAATTTCCGTTGCTGGTCAAAGGTATGCAAATTCACATAGGCGCGAGTGAAAGCCTCTTGGGCAATATCTTCTGCTTCGTGCCTATTACCGAGCATGCGATAGCAAATTTGGAACAGCTGGTGCTGGTACAATTCGACAATCTCCGCAAATGCTTGATGATCTCCTTTTAACACTTTACTTATTCGTTTATTTACTAAAGCATCCATGCGCTCATTTCCCTCCGCCTATGCGGCCATCTTTTATATACGGATTACTTTTCAATAAGTTTCATTTCTTTCTCTATCTCCTATCCTAACAAATGCCGCCCAGAAAATACCATCTTAATTTTATCTCTATTGAATAAAAAAAGACCATAGACACCTCGAGAAAATCGAGTGTATCTATGGTCTAAAGTTGGGTTTATAGTAATTTCTCACCGAGTAAAGAGCCAATCAACGCAACAGCTACATCCGCTGTGCGGTTTTTCTCATCAAGAATCGGATTCACTTCTACAAATTCAGCTGACGTGATAATTCCAGCATCGAATAGCAATTCCATTGCCAAATGGCTTTCACGGTAAGTGATGCCGCCTGGAACCGGTGTGCCAACACCTGGTGTGTACATCGGATCGATGCCATCAAGATCTAGCGATAAATGAACTGCGTCCGTGCGTCGTTCTTCTTTCAAATACTGGATCGCATCATCAATGACCGCTTGCATGCCCATGCTGTCAATTTCATGCATACTGTAGACGCGGATGCCAAGTTCTTTGATCAATTCGCGTTCTCCAGGATCGACTGAACGAGCACCGATGATTACGATGTTCTCCGGTTTCACTTTCGGTGAATAGCCGCGGATATGCGTCAATTGTTCATGGCCCAAACCGAAGCTTGCTGCTAATGGCATACCATGGATATTGCCGGATGGCGACGTGTCGCTTGTGTTCATGTCGGCATGTGCATCATACCAAATGACGCCTAAGTTTTCGTGACGTTCTGAAATGCCGGCTAATGTGCCGATTGCAATGCTGTGATCGCCGCCAAGTACCAACGGGAAGTTTCCTGCTTCTGCTACTTCAAAGACTTTCGCACCTAATGCTTCTGTCGCTTCAGTGACAATCTTCAAATTGCGTAAGTTCGTTTCAGCATCGATTTTACCGTCTGCCTGGCCGATTTGGATGTCCCCTTCATCTTTCACCGAGTAGCCCAAGTTTTCAATACGATCTACAACGCCCGCATAGCGGATCGCGCTTGGTCCCATGTCAACGCCGCGACGGTTTTGTCCATGGTCCATTGGTACACCAATAATCGAGATATTCTTTTTATTCATTATTTTATACCCCCTCTGAATTATATACCTATTGTAACCGCTTTAATTGCAATGGCTCAACCTTACAAAATTAAGCATATTTATTCAACCTGTCATTCATTCGTTTTTTCACACCTGGCCATTCCGTATCAATGACGGAATAAAGCACAGCATCTCTTGGCTTTCCTGTAGATCGAATCCGTTCGTTGCGAATCAACCCTTCTTTGACCGCTCCCAGCCGTTCCAACGCTTGTTGGGACCGGTGATTTTCCGCATCGGTTTTGAACTGCACGCGAATCATGTCCATCTCTTCAAAACAATACGACAATAACATCCTTTTCGCTGCCGTATTGACATGCGTGCGTTGCATCGACTCTGCATAGAATGTGGATCCGATCTCGCAGCTTTTATTTTGACGGTCGATCGAAGCGATTCGGGTTGTGCCGATGATGCGACCAGTCGCTGCTTCTTCAACCACAAAGATTAAAACATCAGTGCGGTCGACTCCCGCCTTCAGCCAAGCAGTCAGCTCTTCATAATTCGCCACTTTCGTTAACATATGTTCAAAAATAGCCGGCGTATACAGTTCCCATAAAGCCGGTATATCCCCAGTATTCAATTCTCTCAGTTTTACGCCATATTGCTCCATCATTCCCCGTCACCTCTTTTAACTAAAATGCACAGCTTGGATTCGTCTTAAAAATTCACGCTCAAGCTCATTCATTTCTTTAACTAAATAATAAGTCAACACTTCAGGAAGGGGAAACAATTCAAAATGGACGTCCATCAGCCTTCCTTCGATCAACTCGCGACGCACCATCGATGCCGGCAAAAACGACATGCCCAGCCCTTCTTGGATAAAGCGTTTCGCGATATGCGCCTGTGTCACTTTCATTGTCCGCAATCCCGGTATGTTCCGGCGCAACTTCAACAGCAGTTCATCCCAGAAAACCGGGTGGTGATGCGTGAATAAAAATCCGGATTGCAAAGCCGTTTCAACTAAAATAGCGGGACCGGCTTCATCATCGTAGGCATCTCTTGGCATGATGAACAAAAGACGGTCGCGATAAGCTATTTCATGAATAACGCTGCGTCGAACCGACGGCAATGCCGAAACTCCT
>JBFIXY010000068.1:0-7702 GCA_041605655.1 Planococcus sp. (in: firmicutes)
AGTTTTCCAAGTTCTTCGTATACTTTTTGCTGAGCTTTCTGCAAATCGGCTGCTGTTGCAGAAACAAAGAGAATGCGACCGCCGTTGCCGACAAAATCATCCCCAATTCTTTTTGTGCCGGCATGTGTTATTTCAACGTCTTCTAACTTTGCCAAATCCGGAAGCAATGCGCCTTTTTCAACTGAATCCGGATAGCCTTCAGCCGCTACGACAACACCTAATACTGCCTGGTTGTCCCACTCCAATTCGAACGGTCGACCGTCCAGAACGGCATCCATGAATAATCCAAAATCCGAGTTCATGCGCGGCAAGATGACTTGCGTTTCCGGATCGCCAAAACGCGCATTAAATTCGATGACTTTCGGACCTGCTGACGTCAAAATGATGCCAGCATACAAAATGCCGTTGAATGGTGCTTCTTCTTCGGCCATCGCTCTAACAGCGGGCTCCACAATTTTCGTAAAGGTTTCTTCCACTGCAGCGGCTGAGATCTGCGGCACAGGCGAATACGCGCCCATGCCTCCTGTATTCGGACCCCGGTCTCCATCAAACGCACGTTTATGGTCTTGTGAAATCGGCATCGGGTAGATCTTGCCGTTGTAGACAAACGACATGAACGAAAATTCTTCGCCGTCCAAAAATTCCTCGATGACAACACGAGAACCCGATTCACCAAACTTCTGACCTTCAAGCATGTCATTGACAGCGGCAATCGCTTCTTCTTCAGACATCGCCACGACGACACCTTTTCCTGCAGCTAAGCCGTCCGCTTTGATAACGATTGGTGCGCCTTTCTGGCGAATATATTCAATCGCTGCGCCCGTTTCTTTGAATGTTTCATAGTCTGCAGTCGGAATCTGATGCTCTTTCATCAACTTTTTAGCGAATGCCTTGCTGCCTTCAATCTGCGCTGCAATCTTTGTTGGACCGAAAATGCGCAGACCGCGCTTTTCAAACCAATCCACGATGCCCTCCGCTAATGGCTGTTCGGGTCCAACAAAGGTGATATCAATATTTTGTTCTACAACAAAATCGCTTAAAGCCGCAAAATCCAATTCATCAATATTGACTAGCTGTGCATCACCTTGCATGCCATCGTTGCCAGGAGCCGCATAGACATGGCTAACAGAAGGAGATTTTGAAAATTGGCGGGCGATGGCGTGCTCACGGCCGCCTTTGCCTATTACCAACACTTTCATCATTGAACACCTCGCTTAATGTTTGAAATGGCGTACGCCTGTGAAGACCATTGCGATGCCATATTCATCCGCTTTGTCGATCGATTCTTGATCTTTTTTCGAGCCGCCTGGTTGAATGATTGCTTTGATGCCTGCTTTAGCTGCGGCTTCAACCGTATCCGACATCGGGAAAAACGCATCGGACGCCATCACTGCACCTGTGGCACCTTTTCCTGCTTGTTCCAGAGCAATTTTCGCCGCTCCAACACGGTTCATCTGCCCAGCGCCGATTCCTAACGTCATATTGGAATCGCATACGACAATCGCATTGGATTTCACATGCTTTACGACATTCCAGCCTAATTTTAGCGCTTCTAGTTCTATGTCGGTCGGCTGACGTTTCGTCGCCACCTGAATATTTGCATCTTCATAGCCAAACGTATCGGGCTGTTGGACAAGCAAGCCGCCTTCTACTGCTGTGATGTTCCATTTATCTTCGTTCTTGTGGTTGAATGGAATCGTCAGCAAGCGGATATTCTTCTTGTTCGTCAGTATTAATAATGCCTCTTCCGAGAAGGAAGGCGCAATGACGATTTCCAGAAAGATTGTGCTCAATGTCTTAGCGGTCTCTGCATCCACTTCCCGATTTAGAGCGACGATGCCCCCGAAAATCGACGTTGAGTCCGCTTCATAGGCTTTTCCAAACGCTTCAGCTATCGTATCTCCAGTACCGACGCCGCAAGGGTTCATGTGCTTGACAGCTGCGGCTGCCGGCATCTTGAATTCCTTAATGATTTGCAGAGACGCGTTAGCGTCTTGAATATTATTGTAAGATAACTCTTTTCCGTGCAATTGCGTGGCATTGGCAATCGAAAAATCCGATCCCATTGCGTTCCGGTAAAAAACCGCTTTCTGATGCGGGTTTTCTCCGTAACGCAACGGCTGTGCCAATTCATATGTAAGAGTCAGCGTTTCCGGATTTTCTTCGCCGATCAAGTCCGTCATGTAATTGGAGATGTACGAATCATAGGCCGCTGTGTGGCGGAACACTTTAGCTGCTAAACGTCTGCGCGTTTCTGGTGTTGTTGCTTGCTCAGATTTCAATTCACTCAAGACAGCAGCGTAATCGTTGGCATCGACGATTACCGTAACGTACGCATGATTCTTCGCTGCTGAACGCAGCATTGTCGGTCCGCCAATGTCGATGTTTTCGATTGCCTCATCAACTGACACATCCGGTTTTGAAATGGTTTCACGAAACGGATAGAGGTTCACACATACAATATCAATCGGCGAAATGCCATTTTCCTTCATTTGAACTTGATGTTCGGCATCATCCGGTTTTGCTAACAAACCGCCGTGGATTAACGGGTGAAGCGTCTTAACGCGCCCTTCCAGAATTTCAGGGAATTTCGTAATTTCATCAACTGCTGTAATCGCTACGCCATTGTCTTCCAAAAAGCGTTTTGTGCCCCCTGTAGACAAAATTTCATAGCCCATTGCTGACAATTGCTCTGCAAATTCCAATATTCCAGATTTGTCCGATACACTCAATAACGCCCTTTTCATCACTTTCAGTCCCCCTAAAAATAAAACCGGTGAGATCACCGGCTGAATAATTGCTGTAAAGTTGCAGGATATAATCGGTGTTCAATTGCATGAATCTGTTCTTCCACTTCCGTTCGATCGCGACCGGCTACAGGAAAAGTTTCTTGCGCAATAATCGCGCCGGTATCCACACCCGCATCGACAAAATGCACTGTCACGCCTGCAATCTCTGCACGGCTTTCAAGTGTTTGTCCGATTGCATCTTTTCCAGGAAAAGCAGGTAAAGCCGATGGATGGATGTTCACGATGCGGTTATCGAATGCCGTAAGCAGCATCGGGCCAATCAACCGCATAAAACCGGCCAAGACGATCCATTCCACACCAAGACCTAAAAGCTTGCCCTTAAGCATTTCTTCATACATTGCTTTTGAGCCGTATTCCGCTGGCTTGAAAGCGAAAGACTCGATGCCCATTTTCTGTGCCCGTTCAACCACGAATGCTTGTGGTTTGTCGGTGACAACAAGAGCCAATTCAGCCTCTAGCTGACCATTCGCAATTGCATCTGCAATCGCTTGAAAATTCGAGCCATTTCCAGATGCGAAAACAGCTATTTTCGGTTTATTTGTCATCGAGTGTGCCATCCTGTTCTCCCATAAATTGAACTCCTGACTGCTCAGAGACAACACCGATGCGATACGCTTGATCGCCATTTTCAAGTGCTGCTGCCATAACCTGCTCTACTTGATCTGGAGCAACCGCCAATACAAAGCCGATGCCCATATTGAAAACGGAATATAAATCTCGGTCAGCCAAATCGCCTTTTTCTTGAAGCATGTCGAAAATGCGCAGCACTGGCCATGAACCCAATTCAATTTTCGCACCCAATCCTTCAGGCATCATACGAGGCAAGTTTTCGATAAAGCCGCCGCCAGTAACATGCGCCATTCCTCGTACTTCCGCAGCTCTCATAATTGCCGCTACGGTCTTCGCGTAGATTTTGGTCGGGTTCAATAATTCATTGCCGATTGGCCCTAAATCTTCGAACCCTTCGATCAACTGATCCAATTGAAAGTGGTTTTGTTCAAAAACGATGTGGCGCACGAGTGAGTAGCCGTTCGAGTGAATACCGCTAGAAGCAAGTCCGATCAATACATCATCGGCTTGGATGTTTTCGCCAGTTACGATATTCGCTTTCTCTGCAGCACCTACCGCAAAACCAGCAATGTCGTATTCATCTTCGTCATAAAGACCCGGCATCTCGGCCGTTTCGCCACCGATCAAAGCCGCGCCAGACTGCACACAGCCGTCCGCAACACCTTTGACAATTTGCTCGATTTTTTCAGGAATCGCTTTCCCAACCGCAATATAGTCCAAGAAAAACAAAGGTTCAGCTCCTTGCGCAACAATGTCGTTAACGCACATTGCGACGCAGTCGATGCCGATCGTGTCGTGCTTATCAGCCATGAAAGCGAGCTTCAGTTTTGTGCCGACTCCGTCTGTACCCGAAACAAGAACAGGTTCTTTCAGCTTCAATTCAGATAAATCGAACATGCCGCCGAAGCCTCCGAATGTTCCCATCAAGCCTATGCGCGCAGTGCGCTCGACATGAGATTTCATACGATTGACCGCTTCATAGCCTGCCTCAATATTGACGCCTGCTTTTTCATATGCGTTTGACACACCGTTTCCCCCTTATTTCACTTTTTCTTTTTCGTGCGGCAAGACAGTATCCGGATAGATATTCGTCGGGTATTCCCCTGTAAAACACGCTAAGCAATGCCCGCATTTCGAGCCTGGGTCCGTACGTCCAATATTCTGTACCATGCCGTCAACCGACAGAAACGTCAGTGAATCCGCACCGATTATTTGGCGCATTTCTTCCACCGTATTATTAGCCGCGATCAATTCGCCGGCAGTCGAGATGTCGATGCCGTAGAAACACGGGTTTTTAATTGGCGGTGAAGAGATGACAACATGCACTTCAGTCGCACCTGCGTCTTTCAATAAATTCACGATGCGACGCGAAGTCGTACCGCGGACAATCGAATCATCCACCATGATGACGCGTTTTCCTTTGACCACTTGCCGCACTGGAGACAGTTTCATTTTAACGCCCTGCTCCCGCAAGTCCTGAGAAGGCTGGATAAATGTCCGGCCGACATAACGGTTTTTGATCAAACCCAATTCATAAGGAATGCCGCTTTGTTCGGAATAGCCGATAGCCGCTGAAATGCTGGAATCGGGAACACCTGTGACAACGTCCGCATCGATTTGCACTTCTTTCGCCAGCTGTTTGCCAAGGCGTTTGCGGGCAGAGTGGACATTGATGCCATCGATATCAGAATCCGGTCTAGAAAAATAAACGTACTCCATTGTACAAATTGAACGCTCTTCTGGATAAGCGAAGCGTTCAGCACGCAAACCATCGTTGTTGATGATCAGAAACTCGCCCGGTTCAACAGAGCGGACATGTTCTGCCCCCACAATATCAAACGCACACGTTTCGGATGCCACAACCCAAGCATCGCCTAGCTTTCCGACCGATAGCGGACGCAAGCCATTCGGGTCAAGTGCCACATACATTGCATCTTCCGATAAAATGATGCAGGCAAATGCCCCTTTTAACAACGACAACGCGTTTTTCGCTTTGTCTTCAAAAGATTCGAATCCGCTGCGTTTAATCAAATGCGCCAATACTTCGGTATCTGATGTCGTTTGAAAAATGCTGCCTTGTCGCTCCAAGTGACTTTTCAAGTGATTCGCGTTTACCAAATTGCCATTATGTGAAATCGCTAAGCTGCCAGTTGTCGAATTGAAAAGCAGTGGTTGAACATTTTCAATGCCGCTGCCGCCGGCTGTTGCATAACGTACATGACCAATTGCCGCATTGCCGGCAATTTTCTCGATTTTTTCCGGAGAAAAAACTTCACTGACCATACCTTCGCCTTTTAACGCCTTCAACGAATTGCCGTCAGTCGAGACGATTCCTGCGCCTTCTTGGCCTCTATGCTGTAATGCATGCAGCCCGTAATAAGTGAGTTGAGTCGCGTTTGCATGACCCCAAATTCCAAAGACTCCACATTCTTCGTTTAAGCTTCTGATTTCAGCAAGCATGGGATTGCTCCTTTCCAAGCTGAGCGGAGCGTTTCGACTGAATCATTGATCCACGTCGCACCGTCTTCGCCTTTAATCACTAGGTTCGTGTCTCCTGTGACTGTTCCGATTTTCTTGGCATCAGTGACGGTTTCTTCGAACGATTGTGCATTTTCAGGGGAAACGGTAAGGATAAAGCGTGATTGTGATTCGCTGAACAAAGCTGTAGTTGGTGATCCCGTTAATGTAGCTTCTAGGCCCAACCCTTTGCCAAACGCTTTTTCAGCAAGCGCGACTGCGACACCGCCTTCGGCAACATCATGCGCCGAAGCAACCAGGCCTTGACGGATAGCGGATAAAATCTGGTGCTGGCGTTTCGCTTCCAGATCAAGATCGATTGACGGTGCTTTACCAAAAATGCGTCCTTCAACCATTTTCTGCAATTCACTGCCGCCAAATTCAGTAAAGCTTTCGCCAACCAAATAGACAAAGTCTCCAGCTTTTTTCGCATCTTGCGTCGTTACGTGTTTCAAGTCTTCCACTAAGCCGACCAAGCCGATTGTCGGCGTCGGGTAAATCGCAGTACCATTCGTTTCATTGTATAACGAGACATTTCCGCCGATCACCGGTGCATCTAAAATGGTGCATGCTTCTGACATGCCATCCGCCGCTTTTTCCAACTGCCAGAAAATTTCCGGCTTTTCAGGATTCCCGAAATTCAAACAATCCGTGATAGCAAGTGGTTTAGCACCTGATACGACTACATTACGCGCTGCTTCTGCAACGGCGATTTTGCCGCCAGTTTCAGGGTCCAAATAGATGTAACGGGAATTACAATCTGTCGTCATCGCTAAGCCTTTGTTTGTTCCGCGCACACGGATTACCGCTGCGTCAGAACCCGGGCTTACAACCGTGCTTGTGCGCACCTGGTGGTCGTATTGGTCATAGACCCATTCTTTCGAAGCAATTGTCGGCTGTTGCAATAAATTCAATAGCGTTTCGCTATAATCCACAACTTCCGGTTCAACGTTTTCAAGCTCTTGGTATTCTTTGAAATAGGCAGGTACGCTCGATGGTTTATGATAAACAGGAGCGTCTTCAGCAAGTGCATCAACCGGAACTTCCGCTACGACTTCCCCTTTATGCTTTAACCGTAAAGTGGAATCATCTGTAACCGTACCGACAGTCACCGCATCCAAACCATATTTTTCAAAAAGCTCAACAATTTCAGGCTCGCGGCCTTTTTTCACAACAATGAGCATGCGCTCTTGAGATTCCGACAACATCATTTCGTATGCTGTCATGCCTTTTTCGCGCTGCGGTACATGGTCAAGGTCCATTTCAATGCCGGATCCTGCTTTTGACGCCATTTCCGCTGAAGACGATGTCAGGCCTGCAGCCCCCATGTCTTGAATGCCGACGAGCGCATCGGATTTCACCAACTCTAAGCAAGCTTCAAGCAAGAGTTTCTCCATGAACGGATCTCCTACTTGCACAGCTGGACGCTTTTCTTCAGATGCATCCGTCAATTCCTCGGAAGCGAACGTCGCCCCGTGGATGCCGTCGCGCCCTGTTTTAGCGCCAACGTACATGACCGGATTGCCAACACCGGAAGCGACGCCTTTTTGAATATCTTCATGATTGATCAAACCGACGCACATTGCGTTAACGAGCGGGTTGCCATCATAACAAGCATCAAACTGAACTTCGCCGCCAACTGTCGGGATTCCGATGCAATTGCCGTAGCCAGCGATACCCGCTACCACTTCTTCAAATAAGTACTTGACGCGCGGTGTCGTCAATTCGCCAAAGCGCAACGAGTTGAGCATCGCAATCGGGCGTGCACCCATCGAGAACACATCGCGAATGATGCCGCCAACACC
>JBFIXY010000069.1:0-7684 GCA_041605655.1 Planococcus sp. (in: firmicutes)
CCCATTTCGATTTGAACGAAAAAGGGAAACTGGATGTGCGCCGTGCTGTTGGAACCGAAGGAACCTTATCAGTAGCAAAAGACATCGGTTTGCTGCATCCTTTCGTGGGCCAAGTGCCGCTTGTTTCAGGCGAGCTTGGGGAAGACTTTACGCATTACATCGTCACTTCAGAGCAAGTGCCTTCATCAGTAGGAGTTGGCGTGATCGTCAACCCGGACAATAGCATCCAAGCTTCAGGCGGCTTTATCATTCAATTGATGCCAGGCGCAGAAGAAAGCGTCATCGCGCATATCGAAAAACGCTTATCGGAAATCCCGACGATTTCAAGCATGGTGCGTGATGGCTTGACCCCTGAAGAAATTTTGGCGGAAGTTCTTGGCAGCGAAAATGTGAAAGTGCTTGAAAACATGCCAGTTCAATTCCAATGCCAATGCTCACGTGACCGCATCTCGAATGCTATCACAAGCCTTGGTACAGCAGAAATTCAGGATATGATCGTAACAGATGGCCAAGCCGAAGCGCAATGCCATTTCTGTAACGAAAAATACCATTTCTCCAAAGAACATTTAGAAGAAATGATTGACCAAATCAACGCTTAATCTGATTTATACCGGCAATAACTGCTTGTAAGATTGAAAAATGCAACGGACCAAGTCCGTTGCATTTTTAGATTCCAGATATAGTCTGGGAATTCATATTTTCGAAGCAAATCAATTGCTTTCCATGGTGCTAGAATCGAACATAATAGTCACTTTGAAAACCGATGTTCCTTCTGTAATTATTATTAATATAAACCATTCAATATTTTCAATTCACCTCAAGATTCGAAACGTAAGGCGGCGACTCCAGCGGGACAGCGAAGTGTCGAAATCCACTCGGGCGCTAGTCCGAGTTAGTTCGGCGCGAGCCCGCGGAAAGCGTCCGACTGAAGTGAAGAATCTGGCATTATTGGTGGGCTCTAAAACTCAACCCATATATGCCCCAATGGAGAAGAAAGGAAACTCTCCTATATATTACCTCGCTTTCGAGATAAGTTTTAACCGCTCTATTAAAGGGAACAGCATAATTAGAGACATTCTATTATCATTGGAGGTTTTATTACATGAAACACATATTCCAAAAAGGTGCGGATCCGTCCAAACCGACATTCCTTGTGCTTCACGGCACAGGCGGCACTGAAAATGATTTATTGCCGATTGCGGAACATATTGACCCGAAGGCTTCTGTTTTGAGTGTCCGAGGCAATGTATCCGAGAATGGCATGCCGCGTTTTTTCAAACGTCTGTCTGAAGGTGTATTCGATATGGAAGATTTGAAACTGCGGACCGAAGAATTATATAGCTTTATCGGGGAAGCAGCCGAAGAGCATGGCTTTGACCGCTCAAACGTCATAGCTATCGGCTACTCGAATGGTGCGAATATCGCAGCCAACCTGCTCTTTACATACGCTGACGCGTTAAAAGGAGCCATCTTGCATCACCCGATGGTGCCGAATCGTGAAACGGAATTGCCGAACCTGAAGGACATTCCGGTATTTATCGCGGCGGGTACGAATGATCCCATCTGTCCGGCAGAAGAGTCGACGGATTTGGAAGGGTTGTTAAGCAATGCAGGAGCAAAGGTCTTGCTTCACTGGGAAAGTTACGGACATCAATTGACTATGCCGGAAGTTGAAGCAGCGAAAAAATGGTACGATCGTTTATAATCATCCAGCCCCTCTTATGAGTTTAGAGGGGCTTTTGAAAATTCTAGAGGGAGGTATGATATGTTAGAGAATCCGCATATCCAAGAACAACTTGAAGCATGGGTGAAAGAAAACAAAGGGCATACTGTCTTAGGTGCAACCGCTCAATATATCCCCGCGCTTGGTAAAGTAGATCCGAGCCTTCTCGGTATTTGCATGGTAGATGAAGACGGCCATTATTATTGTGCAGGTGATACGGACAAAGAGTTCACGTTGCAAAGCATATCCAAGGCATTGACCTTTATCGCTGTGAGCTGCCATTACGGCTTGGATTTCGTTTTGGAGCGCGTGGATGTTGAACCGACAGGGGAAGCGTTCAACTCCATTATCCCCTTTGAAATCCACCGTCCGAACAAACCGTTCAATCCGTTCATCAATGCAGGGGCGATTACAATCTCCTCGTTATTGCCAGGGCCGACAAGCCAGAAAAAATTCGAATATTTACTGAGTTTTCTTGAAGAACTGGTCGATCACCCGCTTGATATAGATAAAGAAGTCTACGATTCGGAATGGCAAACATCGCATCGGAACCGGGCACTTGCCTATTACTTGAAAGAAGCGAAGTTTCTCGACATCGAAGTAGAAGAAGCATTGGATATATATATCCGTCAATGCGCCATCAAAATGAGCGTCAAAGACTTGGCGTTGATCGGATTAATTATCGCCTATGACGGTTTCAATCCGATTACGAAGAAAACGCATTTCTCACCGGAAATAGCACAAGTCGCAAAAGTCTTGATGGTCACATGCGGCATGTATAATTCTTCGGGTAATTTCGCAGCCCACGTCGGCATTCCTGCAAAAAGTGGCGTGTCCGGCGGCATCATGGGAGCGGTTCCGCCGAAACTGCATTCACAAACATACGAATTCAAAGCAGGCGCTGGCATCGGCGTTTACGGGTCGGCAATCGATGTTCAAGGAAATAGCGCAGCGGGAACGATGATGCTGCGGCAAATTTCAAAAGAATGGGATTTGAGCATTTTTTAAATGGGTAGTCCTGCAAGCATATACAGCTTGCAGGGCTTTTTTCATATTTTACCATCGTGCGTTTTATTCCAAATTTTTATGGGTAAAAAATTGATGAAAAGGTCAATTCGGCACATGAATGGAGGAGTGAAAAAGAAAAAATTTTAAGCCGATCGAAAATCGAGCAGAAGAAATGACGGTATCTCTTATCGTTCCTAGGTTCGTTAAAGGTTTGAGTGTGTATAGGGCGGGTATTTCAAGGTAAGCAAGATTTTTCGCAATACAAAAAGCACACATAAAAAATTGGAGGAATAACAAATGGCCAACAATAAATTTATGGGAACTTTCAATACAGAATCAGAAGTATTAAGAAAAATCGAAGAGTTGAAAAACCAAGGGATTTCTGAAGATCATATGTATGTCATGGCCCACGATAAAGAACAATTGTCTATGGTCAGAGGTCGTACTGATGTGGATTACAAATCTTCTGAAGGCGGCTGGATGGATAAATTTATGGGATTCTTATCCGGCAATGAATCTGTGCATGAAGCGTTTTCGGGAATGGGCATTGATGACGAAGAAGCCGACGGTTATTACCGGGATGTCCAAAACGGCAAAATCTTATTGTTTGTCGATCAAGAAATCGGTTCGTCGTATAGCACAACAAGTGCAAATGACCGGGATGTTTACGGGGATGCAGCCAATAACACCAGTACGACCGGTGCGGGAGAATTTATCGGCGCTACTAATGATGGTGAACCGGGCTATGGCGACTCAGGCATGGTAGGGCGAGACGGTTTGACTGTGGATACGAACGACTCGAACGATGTCAATTATCACCGGGAACGCGGTGAGCGCGGCCTGACGGAAGATGATGATCTAGCCGCTTCACAACGTCAGAACACAAATGAGACGGCGGGGGTTGGCGAAGATACAGGAACAGGCTTCGGATTGGGACGTGAAGGGGAAGTTGACAGCGGAGTTCGAAGTGAACGGGAGTCAGAGCGCTTGGACACCACTGGTGGTTTGGGACGCGATACATTTGAAAGCCATGACGAACGATTAAGAGCTGCTGAAGATACAAGTACGACATTCTCTGACAACGGTGCAAGTGCTGCTGAAACAGAAGAAGAGCGTTTGCGTGCTAATAAAGACGAGCGGCAAACTGCTGATCCTCACAGTAATAAGAGAAAAAACGAAACCACCTTATCCGATCTGGATGATGATGATTTAACAGTCGATCGCAACGAACATTTCTAAGCAATCCATGCGAGGCGGGGAGGTTCCCCGCCTTTTTGCATGCAATCATGTATACTTGAAGAAAAGTCGGGAGGGATTTTAAATGGACGGCAAAAAAAGAAGCGATGTAAAACCGGGGTTGGAAGTTAACGTGATTTTAAAACAAGACCAGCGCAGCGGTAAAAAAACGCGAGGCGTAGTGAAAGATTTATTGACCAATTCCGCAACACACCCTCACGGCATCAAAGTGAGGCTCGCTGATGGACAAGTTGGCCGAGTATGTGAAATCATCAACACAAAATAACCAATCACGTTGAAGGGGCTCATTTGATATGGGACCCTTTTTTATGTTCACTTGGAATGAGGCAGCTCATAGAAAGATTGCCTGCATTTTTAAAAACCGCAAATAAATATCGCGCAGCCATGGTAAAATAAAAGGAATGAAAGTGCGAAGGGGTATTGGCCGTATGAGCAATTTTTTTGAACGCAAGCAACAGCAGCTTGGCGTCGAGCTGAATAAAATACAGCGCAAAGCAGTGGAGCGGACAGAAGGCCCTTTGCTTCTTCTCGCGTGTCCAGGATCAGGGAAAACGACAACGATGATCATGCGCATCGGCTACTTGATCGAAGAAAAAAAGGTGCCTGCGCAGCGCATCAAAGCGATTACATTCAGTAAAGCCTCGGCTGTCGATATGAAGGAGCGTTATAAACGGTTTTTCCCTGCTCTTGCGCCGGTGGATTTCTCGACGATTCATAGCTTGGCTTTTCAGATCACCCGAGAGTATTTGGCGGAACTCCGCTATGTCATGATTGAAGGCAGCGAAAGCAACGGACTTCACAAAAAACGGCTCTTACGGGAAATGTTTGAAACCGAAGTGGGCGAACCCATTACAGAAGACCAATTGGAAGAATTGACGTCGTTCATCAGTTTTGTGAAAAACAAGATGACGCCGCGCAGCGAGTGGAAAAAATTAAAGGCTCCGTTTGAAGGTGCCATTGAAATATTGAAAACGTACGAAGCGTTCAAAGAAAACTATGACGTTAGGTTAGTGGACTTTGATGATATGCTGTCATTGGCAAACGAAGCATTGGAAAAAGACAAAACGCTTCTGAAAAAATACCAACAGCGCTGGGATTATGTCATGACCGACGAAAGTCAGGACACGTCGATGATCCAACATGCCATCGTCGAAAAACTGGTGGCCCGCCATCAAAACTTGTGTGTCGTCGCCGATGACGACCAGTCAATTTATACGTGGCGTGCAGCAGAGCCTACGTATTTACTGAAATTCAAAACGGTGTATCCGAATGCGTACGTCATGAAAATGGAGCGCAATTACCGCTCAACGAAACACATCGTCGATGCTGCGAATTTATTCATCAAAACCAATAAGAAGCGCCACGATAAAAACATGTTCACGAAACAAGAAGACGGCGAGCCGATTGTCATCAAACGACTGGCTTCTGAAGACGCCCAATTCAAGTATTTGATGAAGGAATTGAAAGAGCTCGATAATTTTGGTGAAGTAGCGATTTTGTACCGCAATAATTCGTCTTCTACGTTATTGATGAGTGAATTGGACCGGTTGGGCATTCCGTTTTATATGAAAGACGCCGATAACCGCTTTTTCTCACATTGGATTGTCGAAGACATGCTCAATTTCATGCGGTTCAGCTTAAAGCCGGAACGAATCGATATCTATTCGAAAATCGCTTCCAAAACCAATGCCTATTGGTCGGGCAGCCAGTTGAAGTTCATGAGCAAGATGAAGCCTTCAGAGATTAATGCCTTTGATGACATCAATCGCAACATCACCTTGAAGGATTACCAAATCCGTATTTTAGGCGAGCAGAAAAAATGGTTTGAAGCGTTGAAAAGCATGAAGCCACTGAAAGTCATCCGCACCATTCGGGCAGAATTGGGCTACGATCAAATGCTTGCGAGCCGAGCTGAGAAATTCGGCATGCGGCTGCAATACTTGGAGCAGATTCTGATTACATTGGAACAAATTGCGGCTCCGCTTGAAAGTATGATGGAATTCGCGAAACGATTGAAGGAATTGGAACAAGTCACACAAGCTGCAAAAGGTGAAAAGACAGATGACATGCTGACGCTTTCGACATTCCACAGCTCAAAAGGGCTGGAATTCGACCGAGTGTATATGATTGACCTCGTCGAAGGCATCATTCCAACAGAGGAAGATACGGATCAAGCGAATCTTTTGGAAGAAGCGCGGCGGCTGTTTTATGTCGGGATGACGCGAGCTAAAAAACACCTTGAACTGATTTCCTACGACAGCGAATCCCGCTTCGTCGACGAAGTGCGCGACGTGGCGGTTGCAGCAAAACCACCAGTCAAACGGGCTCCAGTAAAAGCGCAGCAGCCGGTCAAAGTGAAAGTACCTGACAATCCGAATGCCGTTCAACAAGGAAGCGAGCTCGAAGTGGGTACGACGGTTCGACATCGAGTATTCGGCGCAGGTGAAATTATTGAGCGGGACCATGAGCGTTTGGTGATTCAATTTGCCAAAGAGCGGAAAGAGTTAATGATCGATATTTGCTTAAGCTATAAGTTGCTTGAAGTCATCAGTTGATGACAGAAAAGAAAAGAGAACGCGGGGAACTGAAAAATGAAGATTAGAGATTGGAACCGAAATTTGAAAGTTCGCCTTGTCGGCGAATTTTTCATGAACACCAGTTATTGGATGGTCTTCCCATTCCTCGCCATTTACTTTGCGGAGGAATTCGGGAAAAGCATGGCAGGACTGCTTCTTGTCCTGTCGCAAGTTTTTTCGGTCGCTGCTAATTTAGTGGGCGGTTATTGTGCGGACAGGTTCGGAAGGCGAACAATGCTCGTTGTGGCGTCTATCGGCCAGGGACTGGCGTTTTTGCTGTTTGCTTACGCCAATTCACCTTGGCTGGAGTCGCCGCTGCTCGGATTTATCGCCTTTACGATAGCGGGTATGGGCGGGTCGCTTTACTGGCCAGCGAGTCAGGCCATGATTGCGGACGTCATTCCCGAAAGATACAGAAGCGACGTCTTTGCGATTTTCTACACCACTTTGAATATTGCGGTAGTCGTTGGACCGTTGTTCGGAGCTGTGCTGTTCTTCTCGTACCGTTTTGAATTGTTGTTGGTGGTAGCGGTCATTTCGGTGGTTCTAGGGACCGTCTTAAGGTTTTACACGAATGAAACCTTGCCGCAAAGCGTGATTGACAAATGGCAGCAGGAAGAAGCTATCGGGGTCTTGGGAGCTGTCGGAAAACAGGTTAAGGAATACGGCGTCATCTTCAAAGACAAGCTTTTCCTGTTGTTCGTCATCGCCGGTATTTTAGGGGCGCAAACTTTCATGCAATTGGACTTGTTGATACCGGTTTATTTGAAAGAAACGATTGATGTGCAGAACATAGCAGCATTCATGGGAAGCGAACTGAACGTAACAGGAGAGACATCTTTCGGTGTGCTATTGTCGGAAAACGGGTTGCTGGTTGCCTTGTTCACTGTCATCATTACGAGATGGATGACGCGTTTCCGTGAAAAATGGGTGTTCTTCATGTCGGCAATTCTTTATGGTGTTTCGATGCTGATTTTCCCGATTACGTCTTGGTTTTGGATGTTCGTGTTGGCGATGGCCGTCTTCACGTTTGCTGAATTGATGGTGGTCGGCGTGCAGCAAAGTTTCATCTCGAAGCTAGCCCCTGAAGATATGCGCGGTCAGTACTTCGCGGCAGCTA
>JBFIXY010000070.1:0-7663 GCA_041605655.1 Planococcus sp. (in: firmicutes)
CGGTGAAATGTCGCCATAGCCCACCGTCGTTGTTGTGACGATCGCCCACCACAGCGCATCGGGGAAAGTATAAATATCCGGTTCAATCATGATGACGGGTATCGGGATAATAAACAGCAATATCGCTGTTACCCCCAATAATTTATCAAGACCACTTGTCTTTAGGAGCATATAGACCGGCTTAAAATAACGCGAACCTATCCCAATCAATCGAATGATTCGGAAAATGTGGACAAATCGTGCTGCACGGAATATAGCATCCAACGGAATAATCGCGATCAATTCAAATGGATGCTTTTTGATATACTGCCATTTATGTTCCGCTTTCGTAAGGCGCACTGAATAGTCAATGACGAACAAAAACCAGATGGCGCGGTCCAGCCACACTGCCTGCAAGTCATCTGAAAATGCGATAAATAACGATATTAATACGAGAATAAACATGAGAAATTCATAAATCAAGATAGCTTTTTTCATCTTTTAACCGCCTATCAACTAACATTTTTATTGAAACCGAGCATTGTCGACAATCCATTTTGCATACTGTTCCTCAAATTCCATTAACGTACATTCGTTCTCCAGTATTGCATATCTAGTATACAGTATTTCCCACTCCTCTTGAACAGACAATAGGAAAAGCGCTGCCCCCAAAAATGGGACAGCGCTTTTTTTATGCTTCTGAAGTTTCTAATTCTTTTTTGTCGCGTGATAACCATTGAAGGACAAACAGAACGACAAACGCAACAGCTCCGATAATGTCGGACATTCCTTCAGGGTAAATCAGTGCCAAGCCTGTAACGAATGCAATAATCCGCTCAAGCCAGTTGAGTTTGCGGTACCAATAGCCGATCAATCCAGCTCCAATGGCAATCATCCCGGTAAACGCAGTCGTCAACACCCATGCCAATTCCGGCAGGGTCGTATCAATCATCAATAGCGATGGCGATAACACGAACATATATGGAATGATAAACGCCGCAGCAGCCAACTTCGCGGCGATAAAACCGGTTTTAATCGGTTCACCTCCGGATATACCCGAAGCCGCAAATGCAGCCAATGCCACTGGCGGTGTAATATCGGCAATGATGCCGAAATAAAAGACGAATAAATGAGCCGATAACGCCACAACGATTGGTACGGCTGCACCAAAAGGTTCGTCAAGCATCAATAATGTGATGATTGCCGGTGCCGCGATAGTCGATGTGATTACGTAGTTGGCGGTTGTCGGTGAACCCATGCCAAGCACAATTGCCGCTAGCATTGTAAAGAATAAGGTTAGCAGGATATTTCCGCCTGAAGCGGAAACCAAGCCGTTTGCCAGACTCAAACCAAGCCCTGTTTTAACGACCACTCCTACAATAATACCAGCTGCAGCAGTAGCTGCTGCGACTGCTAAAGCAGTTCTAGCACCATCTACTAATGCATGGATCATATCGTTGATGCTCATTCTTGTTTCTTTGTTGAAAGAACTTACGATTATTGTTAGCAAGATGCCGTATAACGCAGCATGCATAGTCGGGATTCCGACAAGCAAGAAGACGATGATTGCGACGATTGGCAGCAACAAGTAAATTTTCTTCAACACTTCTTTACGGTCAGGCATCTCTTCTTTAGATAAACCTTTCAATCCGACTCGTTTCGCTTCGAAATGGGTCATGATCCAAACACCGCTGAAATAAAGGACAGCAGGTATCGCAGCCGCTTTGGCAATTTCCCAATAAGTGATGCCGCCGATAAACTCGACCATCAGGAATGCCGCAGCTCCCATGATTGGCGGCATGATTTGCCCACCTGTCGAAGCAGCAGCTTCTACAGCACCAGCAAACTCTTTTTTGTATCCTAGTTTTTTCATCATCGGAATCGTATACGATCCTGAAGTTACTACGTTGGCAACGGAACTTCCGGAAATCGTTCCTTGCAGTGCACTTGAGAAAATGGCAACTTTCGCCGGTCCCCCTGTTAAATGACCTGCAAGTGAAACTGCCAAATCATTGAAATACATGCCGACTCCGGTTTTTACAAGAAATGCACCGAATAACAGGAAGACGAAGATGAATGTAGCCGAAACACTAATCGGCGTACCAAGAATCCCGTCCGTAGTATAGAACATCAATTGAATAACTGCATCCAAATCTTGCCCTCGGTGGCGCAAGAATCCTGGGAAGTTAGGGCCGAAGAACATATACGACAAGAATACTGAGGCAATAATCGTAATCGGCAGCCCAACTGCCCGGCGTGTCGCTTCAAGCGTTAAGATCACGGCTGTTATCCCCACAACCAAATCCAAGTCGGTCACTCGTCCTAAACGAAACACCAAATCATCATACATGATCGGCCAATAAAGTCCGACGCCAATAGCTAGCAAAGCAAGTATGTAATCATAAATCGCTATTTTAGCGCGTGCCCCATGGCGCTTACGCGCTGGAAACAGCAGGAAGATTAAGGATAAAGCAAATCCTAAGTGGATGGATCGCTGTATATAGGCCGTATATTGACCAAAAACCGCTGTATATAATTGGAACAGCGAAAATGCTAATAAGCCATAAAACACAACGTGCTTCATCGCACCGCTTAAATCACGGGTATTTGATTCAGAGTCATATTTTCTCAGTATTTCATCTTGTTGTTCCGCGGAAACAACATGTTCATCTTCTGGCGGCATTTTATCGGTCATCGAGATTCACTCCTTTTAATAGCTGATAGATTGAGAGGCGCTGCACATTGAAAGTATAAGACTTCCCACGCACAAGTGTTTGTTTCAAATCGTATTCTACGCCATCCGCTAAAAAATATAGCCCGGCATCCACATCTCCGACAAACAGCCGAAACTCGCCCATGCGTCTGTCCATTCCTGCAATAATATACTTTCCGTCTTTTTCGACAAAAGTTTCTCCTTCTCCTGCATTCGAAGGCATGCCGATGTTGAAATCCTCATATTCAAGCTCCACTAACTGAAGGGAACCATCCGCGAGAACTTTATAACTTTCCAGCACTTCCGACAGATGAATCGAGTGGATGTATTTTATTTTAAACGTCTGTTCTTGTATGCGCAAATAGGCAGCGGTTTCACCTGTCTGGTTGTCGGTGAATACGTATTTCTTTTGAGCAGGTACAAAGAGCATTGCGGAGATGAACAAAATGAGGGCCAACAGTGATAGGAGAACAAAACGTACCGGCTTTTTCTGCATATAAAGCCTCCTCTATCAACGAAAAAAAATAACGACGATAAAGCTTGCGCTTTATCGCCCATTATCTTTTAGCTTTTATTTATTTACTTCATCAAAATACTTTTGCGCGCCTGGGTGGATATCGATTCCGATACCTTCCAAACCTGTCTCAGACTTGATGAAAGCAGCTTTTGCATGCTGAATTTTGTCTGTATTTTCGTAAATCGCTTTTGTGATGTTGTAAACAAGCTCTTCAGATAGGTCGTTTTGAACAACTAACATTGCCAATACTGAAACAGTCGGTACGTCTTCAGTCAAGCCGTACGTTCCTGATGGCACTTTATCGTTCGCGTAGTATGGGTATTTTTCAATAAGCTCTGATGCTTTGTCTTCAGCTACTGGTACGATTACAACATCCGTAGTCGCGCTCAAGCCTTCAACCGCTCCTGTTGGTGTACCTGCAGTGATAAACGCTGCATCAATCTGGCCAGCTTGCAAGCTTTCTTGTGATTCACCGAAATCCAAGTTTTGTGCGTCGATATCGTCCATGCTCATGCCATGAACTTCTAGCAATTGCTCAGCATTGATATACGTACCTGAACCAGGTGCTCCTACAGAAATCTTTTTGCCTGCTAAATCGTCAAACGATGTGATGCCTGATTTTGTAGTTGTTACTAATTGAATTGTTTCAGGGTAAAGAGCGCCGATTGCTGATACGTTATCGATTTTCTCTCCTTCAAACATATTCGTTCCTTCAGTTGCGTAGAAAGCCGTATCCGTTTGAACGAATGCGATTTGCGCTCCGCCATCAGCTAAAGCAGTCATGTTTGCTGCAGAAGCTTGGGAAGATTCAGCAGTCGTTTTGATGCCTGTTTCTTCTTCAACGATGTTTGCCATAGCTCCACCAAGTGGATAATAAGTCCCAGTCGTTCCACCAGTCAAGATGCTTAGGAATTCTGGATCAGCAGAACCGCCATCCGTTGCTGGTTCGTCGCTGCCACATCCTGCTAAAAAGACTGACCCGGCCAAAGTAATAGCCGCTAAAATACCAAATTTCTTTTTCACCATAATTAATATCTCCCCTTTGAATAGATTAAATGTTTCCTTCAATATCTTAACATGACTTTCTATCCAATTGCTATCTGAATTTGAAAATACAAGTATTTCAATGCCGCAATTGGAAGCGCTTACGTTTCAGTTCCTTCAACGTAGATTTCAGGAGCCGTTTCTTCAGGCGGAATATCTTCGAACGTCATTCCTCTTTCCTCTAAGTCACGTGTCCGATGGGCAATGCGCGCTGAAGCACAAGCTGCAATGCTGCAAACAAGGTCATCTAAAAACGTATGAATCTCTTCTCCTACTTTCGAATCGAGTCTGTTGATGATGCCGCCTTTGTTTTTATCGAGATGCCCGAACGTTGTTACAGCAATGCTGCCATAGGTCATGACGGCTCCGAGACCGATCATTTCATCGACACCGAACAACCCTTCATCCGATTCCACGATTTGTTGAAGTGGCTTAGACAATTTTCCTTGCTCAGATAATACATCCAGCTCGATGCCGACCAGCAAGGCGTGCTGCATTTCACGCTTTTGAAGCACACTTTCTACAGATTCGATACAATGCGCAAGTGTCAGTCCTTCATTATAAGGAAGTTGCATATCAAGAACAATTTCCGCTATATCTTCAATTGTTACGCCTCTGTTTCTAAGAGCGTCGTGAGCGGCTTGAGTAACTTCCTTCGAATGGATCCTTGAATTTCCGCCGTTCATAGAAAAACCCCTTTCTCTAGTAAAGAATGCTTACTCGCTTATTATACCAATAGCTGAGGATATGTTACAATTTTCATACAGATCGTACAAGGAGGCATTAGGATGAATCGAGGAACTGTTCAAGACATTTCGCTTTATAGCAACGAGTTGCAGGAAGACATGCAATTATTGGTCTATCTTCCAGCAAATTATTCACCATTATATAAGTATACTGTCCTGATCGCATCAGATGGCAAAGATTATTTCCAGCTCGGCCGTATTCCACGCGTCATTGATGAATTGCTGGAAAACAAGGAAATCGAGAACATCATCGTCATCGGCGTTCCGTATAAGAGCGTTGAAGACCGCAACAATAAATACGAACCGACCGGCCAGCAGCACGGAGCTTATTTGCGTTTTCTTGCTCACGAACTTGCTCCCTATGTAGATGAGCATTACCCGACTTACCAAGTTGGAATGGGCCGAACTTTAATTGGCGATTCATTGGCCGCTACGGTTTCATTGAGCGCCGCCCTGAAATATCCGAATATATTCGGCCGGGTCATTCTGCAATCACCTAAAGTCGGTGAAGAGCTTCTCGAGTCTGTGGAAAATTTCAAATCCGGCAATCCTTTCACGGTCTATCACGTGATCGGCAAACTGGAAACAGAGGTGAAATTGACTTCGGGCGGCACGGAGAACTTCCTAGAGCCGAACCGACAATTGAACCAACTGATGAAAAATAAAGGATTTTCCATCTTCTATGAAGAATTTGATGGAGACCATACCTGGAAACATTGGCAGCCGGACTTAAAAAGGGCATTGGTCCAGAATTTTGGGATGTAGCCAGAATTCCCTGCTGTTATTCATTTTTTGATATAATAATTATTGAACTAGCTACTACTGACGAGGAGGCCTTTTTATGAAGTATGGTATTGTTGCATTCCCATCCAAAAAGTTGCAAGATATTGCGAACTCTTACCGCAAACGCTACGACCCCCATTATGAACTGATCACGCCACACATTACGTTAAAAGACGCTTTCGAAGCGGATGATTCAGAAATCAAGGCCATGACGAAAGAAATGGGCAATATCGCGAAGCGCCATAAGCCGTTAAAAATTCACGCAACACGCGTGAGCAGCTTTGCTCCGTTGACCAACACATTATATTTCAAAATCGAACCAACACCGGAACTAACTGCAATTCACGAAGACTTGCATTCGGACTTCTATGGTGGACCGCCTAAGTATTCTTTCGTTCCACATATTACAGTGGCACAAAAATTATCCGATTCTGAGCATGCTGATATTTTCGGCCAACTGAAAATGGTCGGGATTGATCATGAAGAAACGATCGATCGTTTTCACATCCTTTACCAATTGGAAGATGGTTCTTGGACAGTTTACGATACATTCCGCCTAACTGGAGATGAAGAATAATTGCTAAAAGTGTCAATTGCAGAAACTGCCGCTGAAAAAGAACAAGCATTTGAAGTAAGAAGAAAAGTATTCGTGGAAGAACAAGGCGTGCCTTTGCACGTCGAAATGGACGAATACGACGATGATGCCACTCATTTCGTCGGGTATAACCTGGAGCAGCCAATTGCAGCCGCTCGAATCCGTGAAGCTGAAGCCAGTATTGGCAAGATAGAGCGTGTCTGTGTTCTCGAAGAATACCGCGGGCAGCATGTAGGCGTGTTATTGATGAACGAAATGGAAGAGCACGCGAAAAAAGTCGGACTCTTTACATTAAAACTCAATTCTCAATCTTATGCGATTCCTTTTTATGAAAAGCTTGGCTACGAAGTCAGTTCACCGGAATTTCTGGATGCTGGCATACCGCACCGTGCCATGGTCAAAAATTTAATGTAGTCAAACGAAAAGCAGTCCCGCTGAGTATAGCGGAACTGCTTTTTATTATGACTTTTTATAAAATATGGAAACCGCTGTCTACGTGTATCGTTTCCCCTGTAATTCCGCGGGACATATTGCTAAATAAGAATGCTGCTGTATCGCCGACTTCTTCAGGTGTCGTGTTGCGGTGCAGCGGTGCTTTTTCTTCAATTTCGTGCAGAATCGTGTTGAAATCACTTACTCCTTTAGATGACAGTGTGCGAATCGGACCTGAAGAAATCGCGTTGACACGAATGCCTTGACGACCTAAGTCAGCTGCTAGGTAGCGGACCGACATTTCCAACGATGCTTTTGCAACACCCATGACGTTGTAATTTGGCATCACTCGTTCGCCGCCAATGTAAGTAAGCGCTACAATACTGCCGCCTTCAGTCATCAATTCTTTCGCATAGCGTGAAACGATTGTCAGAGAGTATGAGCTGATGTTTTGCGCCAATAAAAAGCCGTCGCGTGAAGTATCTGAAAAATTGCCTGCCAGTTCTTCTGTTTTCGCGAAAGCGATGCAATGCGCTAAGCCATCAATGCTGCCGGCTTGTTCTTTAATCGTTGCAAAGCATTGCTCGACGCTTGCATCGTCTGTAACGTCGCACGGCAAAATGATATCGTGTTTGCCATCTAATGTAGCCACTAAATCGCGTACTGATTTTTCAAAACGTTCTCCTGCATATGTAAAGATTAAGCGTGCCCCGGATTGATCAAGTGAACGGGCGATACCCCAAGCGATACTGCGTTTGTTAGCGACTCCCATAATCACATACGTTTTTCCTGTTAATGAAATTGACATGTAAATTCCCCCTGCACCTAATATTATAACCTGGTACTAATAATAC
>JBFIXY010000071.1:0-7654 GCA_041605655.1 Planococcus sp. (in: firmicutes)
ACAGTCCGAATCAGTATTCTATCTGTCGTGCCAGCCGGATATCCCATCCTCATCGCTGACTTACTTTCCCCAGCGTAAGTGATATCGTAAGATACCTCCATGATCTCCGAAAGAGGTACTTTAATTTTGCTGAATTACCACTTGATGACAAGTTCATCACCCTTTTTCTCGTCTTTAACTTCGAACATTTATATCCATCCTGATTTTAAACAACAAACAAACTTCCACATTTTACATGAAGGGTCTTCTTTCACATGCCTATCTCATATGTTGAATAATATAAGCATTACTATTGTTACGTAGTTAATACCGCTAAGTTTCATTAATTGGAAATAAGTAGCTTTTTACAATCATAGACTTTATACGCCCTCTATTACTTCTTAGCACCACTAAACGTAGAATTACAAGTAATTAAAAAGTTTGATACCTGCTACAGGTACACTTAAAGGTATTTTGAAGTCGCTCCACATAAGTATTTTCATAAAAGATTAATCATTCTCTTTATCAAGTACGAAGAGTATTAGTTAAAAAACCAACTAAAAAAAGACGGAAACAAGTTCTGTTTCCGTCTTTCCTATAAAAATTTATTCGTTGATTAACGCTTTAACTTTCGCCACTACGTTTTCAGGAGTGAATCCGAATTCTTCCATGATGCGTTCGCCTGGTGCGCTGGCACCGAAGCGGTCGATTGCAAGAATGTCGCCTTCGTCGCCTGTGTAACGTTCCCAGCCGAATGAAGTTCCCATTTCGATTGCCAAGCGTTTTTTCACTGTGCTTGGAATAACCGATTGTTTGTAAGCTTTGTCCTGTTTGTCGAAACGATCCCATGATGGCATGGAAACGACAGATACTGCAATGCCTTCTTCAGCCAATTGCTTTTGAGCCGCAACGGCTAAGCTAACTTCAGAGCCTGTCGCAAGCAATAGCGCTTGTGGATTTTCAGCAGGCGATACAACGTATGCCCCTTTTTCGACACCGTTATCAGCCAATTCAGCACTTTGCTCAAGCACCGGCAAGTCCTGACGTGAAAGCACCAATAATGTCGGGTGATTTTTAGCTGTAACAGCTAATTTCCAAGCCGCTTTCGTTTCGTTAGCATCAGCTGGACGCACAACACTCAAGTTAGGCATTGCACGAAGTGACGCTAAATGTTCAACCGGCTCGTGAGTTGGTCCATCTTCGCCAACAGCTACGCTGTCATGCGTGAAGACGTAAGTCACAGGCAGTCCCATTAATGCAGACAAACGGATTGCTGGGCGCACGTAATCGCTGAAGACGAAGAACGTCCCGCCGAATACGTGAAGTCCACCGTGAAGAGCCATGCCGTTAAGCGCTGTGCCCATTGCAAATTCACGAACACCGAACCAGATATTGCGTCCAGTTGGATTTTCCGCATCAAAGTCGCCGCCGCCTTTGATTGTCGTTTTGTTTGAACCTGCCAAGTCAGCACTTCCGCCGAAGAACGATGGCACTGTTTTAGCAATCGCATTGATCATATCGCCTGAAGAAGCACGTGTTGCCTGCTTTTTGCCTGCTTCGTATGTCGGGAATTCTGCATCGAAGTTCTCCGGCAATTCACCGTTGATCGCTTTTTGAAGCTGTTGTGCCAATTCAGGGTGTGCTGATTCGTATTTTGAGAATAGCTCGTTCCAAGCTTTTTCAGCGTTTCCGCCAAGCTCTTCAGTTGCTTTGTTGAATGTTTCATACACTTCTTCTGGTACAGAGAAGTCTTCTTCAAACGTCCACTCGTAATACTCTTTAGCCAATTTCATCTCAGCTTCGCCTAGTGGAGAACCGTGAGCATCCGCTTTACCGGATTTATTTGGAGCACCATAACCGATAACCGTTTTAATTTCAATCAATGTTGGTTTGTCAGCTGATTGCTTCGCTTGAGTGATTTTTTCAGACAAGTCTTCAATTTTGTTGCCGTCATCGACGCGCAAATAATTCCAGCCGTATGATTCGAAGCGTTTTTGGATGTTTTCTGAGAAACTCATGCCCAAATCGCCATCTAGTGAAATATCATTGCTATCGTATAAAACGACCAATTTGTTCAATTTCAAATGGCCTGCAAGAGAAATGGCTTCGCCTGCAACACCTTCCATCAAATCGCCATCTCCGCAAAGTGCGAATGTGTGATGATCGATGACATCCATGTTGTCTTTATTATATGTAGCTGCCAAGTGGCTTTCTGCCATTGCCATGCCGACTGCCATACCAATTCCTTGACCAAGTGGGCCTGTCGTCGCTTCTACACCGACTGTGTGGTGATATTCCGGATGACCTGGTGTTTTAGAATCCCATTGACGGAAGTTCTTGATTTCGTCCATTTCCAAGCCGTAGCCGCTTAAATGCAGCAAGCTATATAAAAGCATCGAACCATGACCAGCTGAAAGTACGAAACGGTCACGGTTGAACCAGTTCGGGTTTTTCGGATTGTGATTCATGTGTTTAGTCCATAATGTATAAGCCATAGGCGCTGCGCCCATTGGCAAGCCAGGATGCCCTGAGTTTGCTTTCTCAATCGCATCGATTGAAAGTGTACGTAAAGTTGTTACTGCAAGTTGATCTGCATGGGTTGACATAAAAACATCCTCTCACTAACAATTTTAATCCTATTCTAGTGTAGTCAACAATAGGAAAGAATACAACTAGAAATGCATAAGTGTTCAATAAGCCTGATATGAGAATAATAAATATCGTTCGAATGGTCTGGACAGTATAAAATCCGTCAATAGCACGGCAATTTTGGCCATTAAAATACGATGTCGTTTCTTGTGATTATAAAAAATCTTGTATAAAACAAAAAAAAGAATAAGTATTTAATGTAAATACTTATTCTCCCGAATATTTTTGACCTTCTCCGGTGTTACATCATTGCCTTCCGGATCGATCACTTTTACGTTTTCAATTGTTCCGCGCATTGATTGACGGAAAGTTTCCAAATATTCCTGGCGCAGCGCTGACTGTTCTTTAGCTTCTTCAACAGACAAGCGATCAGTCTTTGATTTTCTTGATAATTCGTTAATGCGTTTAATTTTATCTGGTGGTAACAATACAATCCCGCCTTCCTACTTTCATATCGTACAAAAGATGCGGAATTTCTGCAATAAATTAGCCCTCTTTCATCTCAAGGAATTCTCGGTAACGTCTATGAACCGTCGCTTTGCTGGCTTGATAGCCGAAGCCCTGTAAAGTAACAGCGATTTCATGGAAAGTCAGTCCGTTCTCTTTCAAACTCACAATTTGGTCGACTGGAAGGTCCAACCGTTCCCGACCATCCGGATTGCCTCTCCCTTTCAAGTTGCGTTCCGGCTTATAGCCATTTTCAACAGCACGTTTCATGCCTCGTTTTATCTTGGCATTGTGTATTTTACGTTGGTATTCTTCAACGATTGCTAGAATCTCCAACACCATGTCATCCATATCATTTAAAGCGATCGGCCCTTGATCGGTTAACGTAAAAACGTCCACGCCATATTTTTTCATGACGTGAAGCAATGCAATGCGTGCATGGCCGCGTCCAAGACGGGTTTCATCCTGGACGAACACTGCTGACACTTTTTCAGTTTTAATGACGTTGAGCATTTCAAGAAGTCCTTCTCTGTCCATCTCGTAGCCGCTATGCTGGTCTGAAAAAACATCTGAAACGAAATAGCCTTGTGCGAAGGCGAATTTCAACAATTCTTCTTCTTGCCGTTCCAACGAACTTTCCTGCGTGTCTTTCGTGGTACTGACGCGGCAATAAATCAACGCAGATTGTTTCATTCTGCATCACCCGCCAGTTTGGTGGTTTCATCTGGGGCGTATTTCAATTGTTCGCTGGGGATTTTGATCGATTGGCCAGCTATGATTTTCGGTGTATGTAAGCCATTCTCTTTCATGATTTCTTCAATCCACTCCTGGTGTGGTGTATTACCGCTGAATGACTCAGCCATTGTCCACAAAGTATCGCCTTGTTCCACTTGTACTAAGCTCATTTTGCCTTGTTCCGAGTTATGGGTCAACACTGAATAACATGAAAACGATAAGATCAGAAGGAATAATACTGCCACGTAAGAATTTTTTTGGATGAATGTCATAAGAACCGCCTCCTAAGAATGTGTGTTCGGAATGTATGTTCTTACTTTAATGCGAACAAGTGTTTTTGTCAACAAATATATTCGAACCTATGTTTGCATTTCATATCCCAAGTTGGTATACTATTGGTAGAAAACATACTGAACAACTAAAAAGAGGTGAAACTGTTGAAAAAAGTATCGAAGCGCCAAGAGGATATTTTATCATTCATAAAAGACGAAGTTCGGGCTAAAGGCTACCCGCCTTCCGTTCGTGAAATTGGAGAGGCAGTTGGCTTGGCTTCAAGCTCGACTGTTCATGGCCATCTTGCCCGACTTGAAAGCAAAGGCCTGATCCGCCGAGATCCCACAAAACCGAGAGCGATTGAAATCATTAGCACGGATGATTCATTAATTGAAAAAAGTCCAGTTCTTCATGTACCGCTAGTCGGTAAAGTAACTGCTGGCGTTCCGATTACCGCGATTGAAAATGTGGAAGAGTATTTCCCGCTTCCTCAAGCATACGGAACAGAGGACGACCACATTTTCATGCTAGAAATCATGGGTGAAAGTATGATTGAAGCCGGCATTTTAAATGGTGATTATGTTATCGTGAAACAACAACAGACTGCTAATAATGGCGATATCGTCGTAGCGATGACAGCTGAAGACGAAGCCACAGTGAAACGCTTTTTCAAAGAAGACAATTATTTCCGTCTACAACCTGAAAACTCATCGATGGATCCGATCATCGTCGATCAAGTTTCTATCCTAGGAAAAGTGGTCGGTGTTTACCGTCAACTGCATTAATTCACACTCAAAAAGACGCCGAGAGAAATTTCTCTCGGCGTCTTTTCTCTTTCCCCTTATTTTTGCGCTTCAAAGATCAGCATCAATGGAATGCGTTGCCGTCTTTCAAACTCAGCTGCAGTTTCGAAATTTGTTTCCTGCGGGACACCTTCCTTTAACGCTGTCACTTTAAATCCTGCTTCCACTAGCGCCATAAAATAGGTTTCCGTCGTCCGGTGATGCTTGATGACCGTTTTACTAATCCATGGTTCCTGACGTTCGCCTTCTTTGAAGTAATCATCAACTAGCCAATCCCCCCGCCGTGCCCCTTGGACTTTGCTGGCAAACGAAGACAATGTTAATGGATGTTGAACAGTAAAAACGAATTTACCTCCCGGTCGAAGCGCTTTCTGGATTTCCTCAAATAATCTATTGATATCTGAAAGGTAGTGGATGACAAAACGCGACACGATCAAATCATATTGAGATTCATCGGCTTTAAACGATTCCAAATCTTCCAATCGTATGTTCCCGCCTAGCTGACCCGTCATGCCTTTCGCTAACAATGTCATCTCTTTTGAGCCTTCGATACCCGTATATGTAGCTGCTCCGGCATTTAGCAGCTCACTGCCGAATAAGCCATCACCACAGCCTAAATCCAGCACGTCTTGCCCTTTAACGCTTCCTATAAGTTCTGTAATGATCGGTTTTTCAATCGCATTGTTCGGACTTTCCTTGCGGCTCCGCCTTATCAAATAATTGTCCAAAAAATCTTTCTCATCGTATACACTCGAACCCTTGAATTCCAATTCCATCAGCTCCCATATGTCTAATTTCTTGCACAAAAAAAACATCTAAACTAACTAGATGCTTTGGTTTTAAAGTTCATAGACCATAATGTATTTTACTTGTGTAATGGTGATTCGGTAAAGACGTTCATTTTCTTGATCTGTAATTTCAAATGTGCCGTGAGTCGGTATGTTTCGCAATGCTGATTCCTTATCTTCCGCATGGATCGTTAAGACAATGGTGTTTCCTTGGTCAAAATAAAATTCGACTTGAAACGTTTTCATGCATTGGCCTCCTCTGAATGTCATGGGCTTGCCTATTTTTATCATACACCAATTCTCTTTACAATAGGTGTACTTTTTCAGATTCTGTGACATAGTCACAGAGAAACCCCGGATTCGGAATCATATTGAATCGAATCCGGGGCACCGGTTTTCTGAAGATTGTATTCATTTTTTATTGGTATTGTCTAGCTGTTGCGAAATCCACCAGTCTATATGCGTCACCTCAAAAAACAATGTATTCGCATATGCCTTGTTATGTGGGATTTGCCTATTTGCGATGCTTTTATTTATTTCATCTTCAGTCCTCGGATAGCCTGCAGATTCCAAATACTTCAATAAATCTGCAACCCCATGAATTTTTGTCAATTAATCACCCCCACAAAACCTTCTTAGTGAATAAGAAAATTTAGTATGGGTTATTAATCATCCAATCGATTCTTTTAATTAATACCCCTGCAGCTTAATTTTTAAACTAAATACATTATTTTACGTTAGCCCAAATACAGTTATTGTAACGAGAAATAATAACTGGTTATTTTATAGTAAATAAGATTTACAAATGGGAATTAATTAGTATAATAAGCTTATAAGAGGAGTGAAGTAAAATGACAAATTTAGCAGCTAAGCAACAATTGAATGCGCAACAATTAACATTATTGAACGGCGAATACGAAGACAAAAAGAGAAGTCCGCTTATTGCCTATCTTTTGTGGTTCTTTCTGGGTTCACTTGGCGCACACCGTTATTACTTAGGAAATATCGGTATGGGAATAGCTATGACCCTTACATTAGGTGGCCTTGGTATTTGGGCGTTAATCGACGTTTTCTTCATCAGTGGCCGTTTACGCACAAAGAATAACGAAATTGAAGCGGATTTGATTCACAAAGTTTTGGCTACGACACCTGCAGAAAAAATTGCATAATCATTGAAAAAACCGCCAGTGCAAAATTTTGCACTGGCGGTTTTGATTTGCTTAATACATTTTCAGATATTGCTCGCGTTCCCATGGGTGAACCGCAATGCGGAACATGTCCCACTCGATTTCTTTCGCTTCCACGAAATTGTTCAAGATGTGAGATCCAAGTGCTTTGCTCATCACTTCATCGCCTTGCAACTCTTGAAGAGCTGCATACAATGTCGGTGGCAAATCTTGAATGCCGACAGCTTCGCGCTCTTTTCTGTTCATCGCATAGATGTTGCGATCTACAGCTTTTGGCGGAGTCAATTTACGTTTGATGCCGTCAAGTCCGGCAGCCAAAAGAACAGCCATTGCCAAGTATGGGTTTGCAGCAGGATCAACAGAGCGTACTTCTACGCGTGTAGATAATCCACGTGAAGCCGGGATACGAATCAACGGGCTGCGGTTTTGTCCAGACCAAGCTACGTAACAAGGTGCTTCATACCCTGGTACTAGGCGTTTGTATGAGTTAACGGTCGGATTTGTAATCGCTGTGAACCCTTCTGCGTGTTCAAGGATCCCCGCTAGGAATTGGTAAGCTGTTTCGCTTAATTTCAATTCGCCGTCTTCATCAAGAAATGCATTTTCGTTGCCTTTGAACAAGGAAACGTTCATGTGCATCCCTGATCCGTTAACGCCGAATAATGGTTTTGGCATGAATGTTGCGTGAAGACCATGTTTACGGGCAATCGTTTTAACGACTAGTTTAAATGTTTGGATGTCGTCACATGCTTTGATCGCATCTGCGTATTTAAAATCGATTTCATGTTGGCCT
>JBFIXY010000072.1:0-7631 GCA_041605655.1 Planococcus sp. (in: firmicutes)
AATCTTGAATGCCGACAGCTTCGCGCTCTTTTCTGTTCATCGCATAGATGTTGCGATCTACAGCTTTTGGCGGAGTCAATTTACGTTTGATGCCGTCAAGTCCGGCAGCCAAAAGAACTGCCATTGCCAAGTACGGGTTTGCAGCAGGATCAACAGAGCGTACTTCTACGCGAGTAGACAATCCACGTGAAGCCGGGATACGGATCAACGGGCTGCGGTTTTGTCCAGACCAAGCTACGTAGCAAGGTGCTTCATACCCTGGAACTAGGCGCTTGTATGAGTTAACAGTCGGATTTGTAATCGCTGTGAATCCTTCTGCGTGTTCAAGGATCCCAGCTAGGAATTGGTAAGCTGTTTCGCTTAATTTCAATTCGCCGTCTTCATCAAGGAAAGCATTTTCGTTGCCTTTGAACAAGGAAACGTTCATGTGCATACCAGATCCGTTAACGCCGAATAATGGTTTTGGCATGAATGTTGCGTGTAAACCGTGTTTACGAGCAATCGTTTTTACGACTAGTTTAAATGTTTGGATGTCGTCACATGCTTTGATCGCATCTGCGTATTTAAAATCGATTTCATGTTGGCCTGGTGCTACTTCGTGGTGGGATGCTTCAATTTCGAAGCCCATCTCTTCCAATTCAAGCACGATGTCGCGTCGGCAGTTTTCGCCAAGGTCCATCGGCGCTAAGTCAAAATAGCCGCCATTGTCATTTAGTTCCAAAGAAGGTTCGCCGCGCTCATCCAATTTGAACAAGAAGAATTCCGGCTCTGGTCCAAGGTTGAAATGCGTAAAGCCAAGCTCTTCCATTTCTTTAAGAACGCGTTTCAAGTTATTGCGTGGATCGCCATCGAATGGAGTTCCATCCGCACGGTAAATGTCGCAGATTAAACGCGCCACTTTTCCTTTGCCTGTAATCCATGGGAACACAACCCATGTATCAAGGTCCGGGAATAAGTACATATCTGACTCTTCAATTCGAACAAACCCATCAATAGAAGATCCGTCGAACATCATTTTGTTGTCTAAAGCTTTATCCAATTGGGATGTTGGAATTTCAACGTTCTTAATAATCCCCAAGATGTCTGTAAATTGCAGACGGATAAAATTCACTTCTTGTTCTTGCACCAATCGTTTAATATCTTCTTTAGTATACTTGCCCATGTTCGCTTCACTCTCCTATGATTGTTTTATGTAACCCGATTCATTTTTTAAAGAAACGGGATAAATCCCCTTGCCTGATGCCACCTCTGTCGAATGCATTTGAGTTCAAAATTTCATCCCTCAAGATTTGCCGCAATTCCGCATCCGAAATGGTTTGTGGCGCTGTTTTTTCAATTTTCGGTTGTGTTCGCAAGGCGTGAATTTTCTTAATGCCTGCGATGTTAATGCCTTGATCCAAGAAATCTTTGATTTCGAGAAGCGTGTCAACGTCGTTCAATGAAAACATCCGTTTGTTCCCTTCGGATCGTGCTGGCTGAATCAACCCGTGTTCTTCGTAGTACCGAATTTGGCGTGCTGTCAATTCCGTCAGCTGCATGACGATACTGATGGGAAGTAATGGCATCGTTCTGCGAACCCGGTGTGTCATGTTTTTCACTCATTTCACTATTTACTGCTCTTTCAGTTTAATCGATGTCAGATAACTTGTCAATTAAATGTTAGGTTTTCTTACATAGAAATTTCCGCTCGAAATTCGAGCGGAAATCGGAATTATATGAGGTTTAATTTTTTTAACGTCTCCACTGAATTCAATACGGCAATTTTAACATGTTCATAGGTGAGCCCACCTTGCACGAAAGCTGTATACGGCGGCCTGATAGGTCCATCCGCAGTTAGTTCGATGCTGGAGCCTTGAACGAACGTACCGGCTGCCATGATGACATCATCTTCATATCCCGGCATATAAGCAGGCTCGGGTTTGAATTGGGCATTAACCGGAGAACTTGCTTGAATCGTTTGGCAGAATGCCACCATTTGCTCTGCGGTATTAAACGACACCGACTGAATCAGATCCGTTCTATCCGCTGTGTAATGCGGTGAAGTTGTCATGCCCAGGGATTCCAGCAGCGCAGAAGTGAATATCGCCCCTTTTAACGCTTGCGATACAATATGCGGCGCCATGAAAAACCCTTGATACATATCAGGCAATGCATTCAACGACGCACCTGCCTCTCCTCCTATACCCGGCGAAGTCATGCGGTAACCGCATTTTTCCACTAAATCTTTTCTCCCGGCAATATAACCGCCAATTTTAGCCAGTCCGCCGCCCGGGTTTTTAATGAGCGACCCCGCAATCAAGTCTGCGCCAACTTCAATCGGTTCCCGTTCTTCAACAAATTCGCCGTAGCAATTATCGATGAATACAACCGCATCTGGTTTAATGGTCCGTATTTCGGCAATCATGTCAGCTATTTCTGCTATCGTAAATGACGGACGCGTATCATAGCCTCTTGAACGTTGAATAGCGATAACTTTTGTCTTTTCGTGAATAGCTTTTTTAGCCGCTACCCAATCTATGCGGTTGTGATCCGTCAAGGGTATATGTTGATAGCTAATGCCGAAGTCTTTTAAGGAACCTGTATCTTTTTCGCCTCCAGATACGATGGAATCCAAGGTATCGTAAGGTTTTCCTGTTAAGTAAAGCAGTTCATCTCCAGGACGCAGCACGCCAAACAGCGAGATTGTAATGGCATGTGTTCCTGAGATGATTTGCGGTCGAACAAGCGCTGCTTCCGCTTTGAAAACCGTCGCATATACGCGTTCAAGCGTATCTCTGCCTTCATCGTCATAACCATAGCCTGTCGATGGATTAAAATGGTGGTCACTGACTTTTTGTGTATGGAACGCCTCTAAAACTTTCTTTTGGTTTACAAAAGCGATGTCATCGGCTTTTTGCAACTCATTTTGAATTGTATCTTCTATCTTGCGTATAGTCGTTTGCATCTAATTCTCCATTCTCTTCTAATTACTTTTCTATTATGCTATTAAACTTGAAATAGCGTCAAATTCTGCTACAATTCATAGAGTTGAAGATTTCGGGAGGATACAGAATATGGCTTGGGAAGTACTAAGCGCCATCGGGACAATCGCATTTGCGGTGTCTGGCGCGATTATTGCAATGGAAGAAGAATACGATATTTTCGGAGTCTATTTGCTCGGAGTCGTTACGGCATTCGGGGGTGGAGCCATCCGAAACCTGCTAATAGGTGTACCTGTCTCTGCTTTGTGGGAACAGGAAATGATGTTTCAGCTCGCTTTGTTTTCCATCACACTTGTATTCCTTTTTCCGAATAAGCTTTTGAGCCACTGGAATCGGTGGGGCAATTTTTTTGACGCCATTGGTTTATCCGCATTCGCTATACAAGGTGCGTTGTATGCTGTGAATTTGGAAATGCCTGTCTACGCAGTTGTTGTCGCAGCGGTCTTGACCGGTTCGGGCGGCGGAATGGTGAGAGACGTTCTTGCAGGGCGCAAACCTCTTGTGCTGAAAGCGGAAATTTATGCAGTTTGGGCAGCGATTGCAGGAATTTTAATCACTTTTGACATTGTACGGGCGGATATAACGCTCTATATCATGTTTGTCTGCATTACGGCATTGCGCATTTTATCTTTCACATTCAAATGGCGACTGCCTACACGAAAAATCCTTACAGCCAATACCCATTGAATCGAAAAGACCGATCAGCTAATTAAAGCTGATCGGTCTTTTTAAATTAATGAATTATTAAGCGTTCGTTTCGCCTTTCCAAGCAAGCATCCCACCATCGACATTGATGGCTTCGACACCACTGGCTTCCAAGATTTCGCATGCTTTTGCACTGCGTTTTCCTGATCGGCAAATCACATGCACTTGCTCGGATTTATCAACTTCCGACAAGCGATCCGGCAATGTACCTAGAGCAATGTGTTTTGCGCCTGGCACCATGCCTGCCGCAACTTCATCGTCTTCGCGCACATCAATCAGCTGAACTTGTTCTCCAGCTTCCAATTTTTCTAGCAATTCGTCTGTAGATATCGATTTCATCATCGTTGCCTCCTGTTGTTCATGGTTAAGGTTATCAAGCCCCATGCATTTGTGCACAACGGCATTATTCTTGGTGTTCGATCGCTACTGCTTTCGACGGTGAAAAAGTTGAAATCGCATGTTTGTATATTAACTGCTGTTTACCTTCAGACTCCACCAAAACCGTGAAATTATCATACGATTTAATCGTACCTTTCAACTGAAAACCGTTCAATAAAAACACCGTAACGTAAATATTGTTTTTGCGTAGCTGATTCAAATAAACATCTTGAATGTTTACTGGCTTCATGAATATCCCCCTCATTACCCCTAGGCTTTGTTTTTTTCCCCAATAGTTTCAATTCGACGAGTACGGTCATTCTCCTGCATGAATGCTTCGATTTCCAGAATGTTTTTTTCTAGATCCTCCAAAGCGTCAATCCAATAGATCGGCAGCTTGTTTTTAAAATATGTGAACTGTCGCTTGGCGTATTTCCGCGAGTTCTGCTTAAGTAGGTTGATCGCTTCCTCAAACTGCATAACTCCGTTAAGGTACGCATAGATCTCTTTATAACCGATAGCTTGAATCGATTGTGCATCACGTATTCCGCGGTCTTTCAGTGCTGTTACTTCTTCCACTAACCCCTGATCCACCATATCATCAACACGTTCATTTATCCGATCGTACAATACTGCGCGATCGATATCGAGCCCAATGATGATTTCGTTATACATCGGTGACATGGCCAAACTACGATCGGTTTTATCTTGCCCGGACGCCCAAATCTCCAGCGCCCGGATTACACGCCGTGTATTGTTCGGGTGAATATCGGTATCCGGATCCAACGCCTTCAATTTATCGTGCATATGCTGCGGACCCTTCTGCTCAAGCTCTGCATATAAAGATGCTCTCATCTCTTCGTCTGCTTGCTCTTCAGCAAAGCGATAATCAAACAGTACCGCTTGAACATAAAGCCCCGATCCGCCAACGAGAATTGGCAGTTTGCCGCGCGACTTGATTTCTTCGATTTTGTTACGCACGAGAAGCTGGTATTCCGCCACCGAGAAAGATTCTTCCGGATCTTTAATGTCCAGCAAATGATGCGGCACTCCTTGCATATCAGCATCACTGATTTTGGCTGTACCAATAGACATATGACGATAAACTTGCATCGAATCTCCATTGATGATTTCACCATCAAAACGCTTCGCCAGTTCCAAGCTCAACGCGGTCTTACCCGAAGCCGTTGGGCCGACTATGGCAATTACATCAATCATTTTCCAACATCCAATCTGCGATAATTTCATAATGTACTTCTTTGTCTATTTCATTCAATAATTCATGCCTTGCACCTTCCGCCAAATGAACTCGAACGTTAGTCAGACCGGCTTTTTGATATTGTTCGGCAGCTTGGAAAATCCCTTTCCCACGACCGCCTACCGGGTCTTCCGATCCACTTATCAGCAATAACGGCAAATCCTTTCGAATCTTGGCAACTTCAGACTTTCGATGGATAAGTTCCAAACCAGTAAAAAGATCAATATAAAACTGGTTTGTCGAAGGTGCACCACATAACGGATCTGCCTCGTATTTAGCGACTTCCGACTTGTCTCGGCTGAGCCACGCAAACGATGATTCTTCGGTTTTAAACGGTTTATTGAAGTTTCCGAACGTCAATTTCCCGAGCGCCGCGCTAATCGCAGTCGACCCTTGTGCTTTCGCAGCCGCCGAAGCAAATGCCAGTCCCGCTTTCCCTGATAGGCCAGGGTTTCCACCGCTCCCCGACAAAACAACACTGCTGATGTCATCGCTATACAATTGGATAAAACGTCGAGCCACAAATGACCCCATGCTATGACCAAATACGATAATCGGCAGTTTGCCGAATTCCCCTTGCGCGTATTCGATAACTTCTTTTGCATCTTCAACTACACGCTCAAAACCATTTTCTTCCGCGAAGTGACCCATCGTCCCACCGCGCTGGGCGGTCTTTCCATGTCCTCGTTGGTCATGGCTAGATACCGCAAACCCTTTTGCTGCAAGAAATAAAATAAATTCTTCGTAACGCCCAATGTGTTCGGCCATGCCGTGAATTACATGCACATGTCCTATTGGTGACGGCGGGCACACTGTTTCACAATAAATTTCGTGTCCATCCGAAGCTTCTATAAATTTCTTAACAATTTTCATTGCAATGCACCTCGAACATGCTGGGTCGCTTGCCGAATTTCTTCATTCAACTCATCCCGAAATTGTGTTTTTTGTTCATCGCTGTAACCCAGTTCACGTGCCATAAAATCGAGCACACCTTCTTTATATCGAACAACGTCAGATATGTGGAAATAGAGGTCGCCTGTTCGTCTAACAAAAAAGTCGGCAGGCTTATAAGCCATTTCATTTTCTATCGTATATTTAACAATTGCCGCCAATGATTTCGGCAAACCTTCGGGGTTCGTTTCAGGCAAGTGTTGATAATAGCCGAACACTTTTCCTGCATTTGTTCCGAAAAACTGCGCGAGCATGCGACCTTCTTCTACCGATAAACCGAATTGGGGTGCAGACAATGCGGTTTGGCTGACAAATCCCCCAAAATTGGATGAACCGCCGAAATCGCCGCCCGATAACGGCAAATGCTTTGTAATGGAATCCCCGTATTTTTTTCCATTCATTTCTGAAAGTTTTTTTGCGGTTTTATCGACAATCGTTTCCGCCATCTTTCGGTAACCTGTCAATTTACCACCCGCGATGGAAATTAGCCCATTATCCGATTCCCAAATTTCATCTTTCCTTGAAATTTCAGAAGGGTCCTTTCCTTCTTCGGAAATCAGTGGTCTTACTCCCGACCAAGTTGACTCGATGTCGTCCGGGGTCAATTGAACTTCCGGAAACATCCGTCCGATCGCTTCAATCAAATACGCAACATCTTCTTTTGTCGCCACTGGTTCAATCGGTTTTTCCTGATAAAATGTATCCGTTGTGCCTACATACACTTTCGTATCGCGAGGGATGGCAAAAACCATCCGATTGTCCGGTGTGTCAAAATAGACGGCTTGGCGAAGGGGGAATTGCTGTTTATCAACAACGATATGTGATCCCTTTGTCAGACGCAGTTGCTTACCTGAAGTTTTCGCGTCCAAAGTTCGGACTTGATCAACCCATGGCCCCGATGCATTTATCGTGACATGGGCATTCACTTCGAATTTTTGTCCATCGATGAGATCAACGATTTGAGCACCAGCCACTTTTCCATTTTGATAGACGAAATTTTGCGCTTTTGCATAATTCAAGCAAACCGCTCCGCCCTCTACCGCTTTTTTCATCGTTTCCATTGTCAAACGCGCATCATCAGTCCGGTATTCAACGTAATAGCCACCGCCAAGTAAATCTTCTTTTTTCAGCAACGGTTCTTTTTCAAGTGTTTTTTCCGGTTTTAGCATTTGACGGCGTTCTGCTTTTTTGACCCCCGCTAAAAAGTCGTAGACACGCAATCCGAGAGATGTGGAAATCGGACCGAATGTTCCGCCCTTATGAAACGGCAATAACATGCGCTGCGGCTCTGTAACGTGAACTGCATTTTCATATACGATTTCCCGCTCCTTGCCAACCTCCGCGACTAACTTCACTTC
>JBFIXY010000073.1:0-7588 GCA_041605655.1 Planococcus sp. (in: firmicutes)
GTAGAAGAAGGACGTCTTGCTGGTACAGTTGCACAGAAACCACAATTGATCGGTGAGATGGCAGTTGAAACAGCAGTCAAATCACTTAACGGAGAAGAAGTAGAAGCATCGATTCCAGTTGAACTTGAATTGATCAAAAAATAAGATGAAGTGGCATTGCGGAGACGCAATGCCGCTTTTTTCGTATAACCGAGAAAGTTCAGCGTAACCGTAATTTCCGAAGCTTACCGCTCGCTTTCCGTGGGGCGGGAATCGTGCCTCCTCGTTCGCTATAGCGAACTCCGGGGTCACTCAAACCCGTCGCTTCGCTGCACCCACAGAAGTCGAGCGAACGCTTCACCAAACGCTGCTCTACAGTTGGGTGAGTCCTAATCATTGGAAATTTTTTCGTTAACAGACAATAATTCAATTTTAACAGGCAGTATTTTCGCGTTATCAAGCAGTAGCGAGAGGTTATCATGCACTAATCAAAGTTTATCAAGCAATAGCAGTTTGGATTACTGTTGATACGAGAGCTTGCTGAGCAAGAGTTTTCGAAAATCCAAGTTCAAGAGCGGAATATGAAAAGACGTTCGCCCTTCGCGAACGTCTCCTTTAAAAGAAAGAGCGCATTCCGCCTTTGGGCGAAATGCCACCAGCTTTCAAAGGTTTTCAATGACAGGTTTTTCGTTAACAGGCAATAACTCGATTTTAACAGACAATTTTTTTTGATTATCAGGCAGTAAGGAGTTTTTAATAAGCACTACCCAGCCTTTAACAAGCACTACCTCAATTTTGTCAGTCAGTAGATAAACTCACTGACGCATCTCAAACTTAGACTTGCTCCAAAGACAATGCGGAATATGCGCCTTTGATGAGAGGCTTTGCTATACTGACAGTAACTAAGCTGGGGCGGAGGCGATTGGATGAGGAACATCTGGAAGCTGAAATACGAAGACCATAGCATTCATGTGGAAAATACACCGTTGAGTGACCGGCTTTATGTCGATGGTGTCTTGCAGGATGAACATGTCGGCTTACATTTAAGTTCAAGGCTTTACGGGAAATTGGAAAACAGCCAAGGTGAGTCTGAAGAAATCAAAATTTCGTTGTCAACCAAATGCTTGAAAACCGAATTCCGCATCTTTATCGGGGAACGGCTGATTTACTCTTCGGGTTTGCAACCAGATATGTAAAGAGAAAAACCGAGTCGCAAAGCGTATATGCTTTGCGGCTCGGTTTCGTTTAGCTTATTTAATTCACAACACCGCCAGCTTGCGTATATCGTACGTTAAATTCCTGCACAAATTGATTGGTAACAGCTGCATCATGGATGAACAACATGTTTTCATCGTTGATGTCATTGCCGTTATTGCTCCAGTTAGTAGAACCGACCATCACTGTTGGATCGCTGTTCGTGTCTGCATCGATTAACATCGTTTTGCTGTGCAGCTTGCGGGATTCGTTCGCTTTAAAAACAGGTGCTGGATTTGCCCAACGCGTATTCGGGTTGTCTACGCTCACTTGTGAAGCGGTGCGTCCTGTCATATCGACACTTGCTGACCACCATTGGTTCCAGAAGCCTGGATCAAAGACGCCTTTGACATCGAATCCTGTCAGTGTGCCTTCCATGTCGTTATAAGATCCTTCCCATTTGTTCTTTAATTCATCAACCAAGCCTTGGTCACTCCAAGCGAAGATGGTGAAGTATGCATTCACGTCAGCGGATGTTCTCACGAATTCTCTCATGTGGCCGACTGCATCATCACCTGCAGAAAAGTAAATTTCGACAGTTTTTCCGTTGATGTCAATGCTATGTGTCGTATTGTCCGTTTTACGCGTATTGAAATTAGATGTCACCTTATCAGGCGTCATCGCGGAACTGCCCCACATTTCATCAAATTCAACTTCGAATATATCCGTTAATGCCGGCCAATTGATCTCGACGACATGTTGTTGGTTGCCATCTAAAATCCCTTGTTCCATATTGCTTTCCGAGCCGTACAAGCCAGTTACGGTAAAGTTCCAGCTTCCTGTAAAGACCCATTGGTTATCAATGACTGCAAATTTATTGTGCATTTGTGTTCCAGGACTGTAATAAGCGTTCGGACCTTTTTCTTCTGCGTCGACAAACAGATAGCCGGATGTGTCACTGTTCCCAACTGCAACGGTTACATATGGAAAATCTCCAGGCGTTGCAGGCAAGCCGAATGCCGTTCTTGCGGCACTGTCTTCTACGGCAAACATCGGAGAGTCCGAGAAGACAAAGATATCATCCGCTGTGCCAATGACGCCATCTTGTCCGCGCACCATTTTTTCTACGTGCAAGCGCATCGTTGCGAAACGGTCGATGTAATGCGGATCCGTTGCATCTTTAGCATCTGCAATGACGCGGACGTCAACGCCTTCAGCTGCTTTGGCAATTAATGTATCCACAATGCCTGGTAAATTGATTTCGTATGTAGCGAAATCGATGCTTGTCGTCGCTTGGTTCAAGCGGTTGATCAAACGAGTTTCAAGGTTCACGTTATAATTTGCTTCGTTGCCAGCACTTGCGTAAGAAGTATCGGCGCATTTATTGAAGTACACGTTAATCGCGCCGAGTTGTTCAGAAACATTGTTCAAATGCTCCGTTTTGTCTGTGCATCCTTTTGCTTTTGTATTAACTTTGCGCGGTGTACCGAAACCGCCATCATATGTACCTGTAGAGTTGATCCAGTTGGTAGCCAGCGTGCCGCTTTCGCGTGGGTCGACTCGCTCCATCGTCGCTTTTGACGTATTGTCTCCTGCGTACCATGCATCTGCACTGTCGATCAATGTCCCTGCAGCATCTTTCAATTCAAGGAACTCACCGCTATTGCCCAGAGCACCACTGTAAATCAAATCAGCAGCAACGCCGGGTACCGTACTGTCACCAGTTCTTTCAAGTAAGTAATAACTTCCGGCTGCAATACTTCCCGATAGGCTGATAGCCGGGCTTCCGTCGGTTGCGCGCAATGTCCAACCGTTCAAGTCGATCGCCGCGCTCGTTGTATTATGTAATTCGATCCATTCATTATTGTAATTATAAGTCGTTCCCATCCATGCAATTTCGTTGATGGTGACTGCGTTTGTTGTTGCTGCACTTACTACGTGCCCCGTACCGATTGGTGTGATAAATGATGCGATGAGTGCCAAAATCAACGAAAGGTGTAACGTTCTTCTCATTTCCCCAGCTCCATTTCCCATTTTGTATCAAGAGATCGTCAAATCCCTACCCTATTGTATAATGATTATGTAAGTAGAATGTTTAAAATTTACCAAAAAGTTAATAAATTCATCAAATTACCTATTCGGTATTGGAAAGTAAAATTAATATTTGTAACATATAGGACTTTATAAAATGTAAAAAGAAGATATTCTGCTATTTTTTTAGCAAATATCAGAAAGTATCGTTTGTTTCAAAATCACTAAAATGTGTTTTTTTGGAATCATACAAAATCTGTCATTGATCCATCTAGCATTTTAAGGGATCATTCTGTATGTTTAAGGTATTCAGTAACTCAATCGGTAAGGGGATGAGCACATGCAAATTATCGATACCCATTGCGACGCATTATTGAAATTGCAGCTCGCTAAACGAGGGAGAAGCTATAAACAGCGTCCATTGAATTTCACGAACGCAGAAGAAATTGAAACAAATTATGAACGGCTCCGGTCAGGTGGAGTGAAAGTTCAATTTTTTGCTGTGTTCTTATATCCGGATCTACCGGATAACGAGAAATGGCAGCATGCACTTGAGCAGATTGATTTGTTTTACACAGATATTATTGAGGGAAATCCAGCGATGAAGCACATTAAACGGTGGGAAGATATCGATGCATTGGCAGAAGGGGAGATCGGTGCGGTGCTGACGCTTGAAGGAGCGGACGCTTTTGGCAATGATTTGATGAAGCTGCGCCATTTATACCGCTTGGGTGTATTGTCCGTCGGTCTGACGTGGAACAATGCGAATTTATGCGCGGATGGAGCGGGTGAACCAAGAGGGGGAGGGCTCACCTTGCTCGGCAAGGAAGTCGTGCGCTTGAACAATGAAAACCGTGTTTTCACAGACGTTTCACATTTATCCATGAAAGGATTCTGGGATGTGATGGAACTTGCGGAGTATCCGATTGCGAGTCATTCCAACGCACGGGTCCTGTGCGACCACCCACGAAACTTAGACGATGCACAAGCGAAAGCGATGTTTGAAAAAGGTGGAATGATCGATGTCGTGTTTTGTCTGAGTTTTATCAAATCCAATGCGCAAGACATCGTCATTCCCGATTTGATTCGGCACATCGACCATTTTTGCAGCCTCGGAGGCGTGAAGCACATTGGGATCGGCTCCGATTTTGACGGTATCCCGGCGCACATTATCGGGTTGGAAAATGCTTCGAAATTCCAAAACCTCATCAACGAATTGCAAAAACAGTATTCAGAGGAGCAAGTAGCAGGGTTCGCTTACCAGAATTTCTTGGATCATCGACCAGGTTTGGGGAAGAGATGAACGATTGCAAGAAAACGAAAAAAGACGCACCGCTGAATTCAGCGATGCGTCTTTTAGTTATTCTTCGTATACTTTAGCAGGCGCGTTTTTCGTGTGTTTGCGCTTGTGGATCACTGCATTGATCTCGCCGCCAATCACAAGGATCAAGCCGGTCAAGAAGAACCAAAGCATCAAGACGATGAGGCCGCCAAGGCTGCCATAAGTTGCTGAGTAGCTGCCGAAGTTTGCCACGTAGATGGAAAAGCCGAATGACACGATTTGCCATAAGACAGTTGCAATGACTGCGCCGATCAATACTTCTTTAAAAGGGAATTCCTTATTCGGTGCAAATTTGTAAAGGAATGCTAAGACGATGCTCATAACTGCAATCGAGATGACCCAACGCAGCACTTGGAAGATGATTTCCGTCTGCTCAGGCAAGTTCAAGAAAGAACTGATTGCATCAATGATTGTCCCGCCAAAAATCGGCAGAACCAACGCGATGATGACCGCGATAAGCATGAACAACGTCAAGACGATTGCCGTCGCTTTTTTGCGGATAAAAGAACGGGTTTCTTCAACATCATAGGCTTGGTTGATCGCTTCGATAAAAGCGTTCATGGCATTTGAAGCCGACCATAAAGTTCCCAAAATACCGAATGTCAACAAACCGCCGGATGGCGTCGTGACCACGCTGACAATGGTTTCTTCAAATGTTTGCGCCACTTGCCCTGGCATGATGCCCGCGATGAATTCCATTACGGAATCCGGGTCAATCTGCAGATAAGGCAAAATCGACAGCAGCAGTATTAATAAAGGAACGATTGCTAATAAATAATAATAGGCTTGTGCTGCAGCTAAAGTTGTCGCCTTATCATCTTTGACCTCTTTCCCGACAGCTTTCGCATACGACATGAATTTGCTCATATATCTGACCTCCATACTTAAGACTACTCCTTATATGCCCTGTTGACAGGCGATTTAACCATGGAATTTTGAAATTGGCAGCTTTTTAAATCCATCATTCACGCATTGCCGCTCCGATAATGTCGTCAAAAGAGAACTTGAAGACATTGCCGCTGCAGTCCAGCGACAATTGTTTAATCCTTAGATCAATGGCGGTAACCACTCCCGTAAAGGCGTTTGCCTCACCTTGCCAAACCTGCAATTCCACAAGACATTGGCGTTTATGGGCCAGGTCGATTTCCTCGTAAATGGCCTCCAAATCGAAATCGTCCAACACGGGCTTGGAATCGCTATGCGCTTGGCTTTGCCAGTCGCGGAGCATCTGCACATGTTCCGGCAGCATCATCGCGGTCCATTTGATCGTCCCCCGGTCTTTGACTTCGCCCATCACTTTCAATTGTTTGTTCAGTTTCATGAAAATCTCTCCTTTCTAAAAAATAAGAACATTTGTTCTTATCATATAGAAGGAAAGGGAAACGGTCAATGTGGAGTGGGGAATAATGCCTGGTTGAGCATAGAATAATAAGAGGAATGAACATCTATCTGATTGCAGCGATGTCGGATTCTCCACTTTAGGCGCACATGGTTTTCAAAGCGGACGAGGAGGTTCGATTCCCGCCCCACGAAAAGCGAGCGATAAGCTTCGGAAAATACGGTGATTTAATACGTTCTTAACAATATAAAAACAGGACATCTACAATCAGATGTCCTGTTTTATCAATGCCTCAAAATTTCCAATGAAACTTTTACGATATGGTGGTTTTCCATTTCAAGGATGATCCAGCGCTGTCCTTCTTTTGATACGATGTCGCCGATTTCGGCTTCGACCAGCTGATGCTGGATCCAGCCGGCAATGGTATCGATATCGTCACTGTCATCAAACTCCAGGTTAAACCGTTCTTCAAGGTCTTTCAGCAAAACGCGACCATTCAATAGGTAGCGGTCTTCGCTTTCTTTTATGATTTCAGCTTCTTCTTCATCATCAAATTCATCGCGAATTTCACCGACGATTTCTTCCAGAATGTCTTCCATCGTAATAATACCCGACGTTCCGCCATATTCATCAATGACCAAAGCAATGTGTGTGCGGTCTTTCTGCATCTTCATCAACGCTGTCTGAAGAGGCGTCGTTTCGTGGAAATACGGAAGGCTATGGATAAAATCTTCCATCTTGACGTCTCCTACAAGGGCATAATGGGTCAAGATTTCTTTGGCGTTGATAAAACCGATCAAATCGTCTTTATTGCCATGGTTTGCAATCGGGTAGCGCGTGTAGCGATGTTCCCGGAGTTCCGCTAATAATTCGTCGCAGCTTAAATCTTGTGGAAAAGCGACGATTTGTGTGCGGGGCACCATTACATCTTTTGCGCTGCGTTCATCGAAGGCAAAGATATTTTGCATAAAAGACAATTCGGTGTGGTTGATTTCACCGCTTTGAAAGCTTTGTGCCATGATGATTTTCAATTCATCTTCCGAGTGGGCCTGTTCTTCAGAAGCGGGCTGGACACCGAAAATGCGTAAGAAAACGCGAGCGGAACCGTTGAGCAAAAAGATGAACGGCGCCATGATTTTGCCGAACCAGTAAAGCGGCGGAGCCAGCAGCAACGACATGCGCTCAGCGAATTGAAGCGCCAACGACTTCGGCGCCATCTCTCCGATAACGACGTGTAAGAACGTCACGAGCGAGAAAGCGAACACGAACGACACGATCGTTGAAGCGGATGACGGCACACCGATTGCGTCAAAAACGGGGTGTAAGAGCCGCTCGAATGTCGGTTCGCCGAGCCAACCAAGTCCAAGCGCCGTAACGGTGATACCAAGCTGGCACGCGGATAAATAATAATCCAAGTCACTGACAACTTTTTTGACCGTGATGGCTTTTTTATTGCCTTCTTCGATCAGTTGATCGATGCGCGACATGCGCACTTTCACAACGGCAAATTCAGCCCCGACGAAAAAGGCGGTCAACGCGATTAATAAGATGAGCAAAACTAAATTCAATATAAGTATGGGGTCCAATAAATTCCCTTAAATAAGGGATTCACCTCCGAGATTTTTTTGATAGTACTCTAAATTTACCACAGTTAATAGGCAAAACCTATCATTTTACTTAATCAGCCAACACCTGTCGTGTGA
>JBFIXY010000074.1:0-7569 GCA_041605655.1 Planococcus sp. (in: firmicutes)
CGATGTTGAAATCGAAATTACTGGGAATTTTCAAACGCATATCCGTTCAGGAAAATCTGAATTCCATTTGATTGGATTGGATGCAATGGATTATCCACAACTTCCTGAAATTCAGGACGATCGATTATTCTCAATTCCGGCTGATCTGTTGAAAACAATCAACCGCGAAACGATATTTGCTGTGTCCAGTTCTGAAACGCGTCCAGTTTTGACGGGCGTCCATTGGGAAGTAAAAGACGGAGAATTGGTTTGTGTCGCAACAGACAGCCACCGTTTGGCACGTCGCAAGACGAAATTAGAAACATTGCCAGAAGACGAATACAGCGTCGTTATTCCAGGTAAGAGCTTGAACGAACTGAACAAGATTTTGGATGATAATTCTGATCCGGTCGAAATCGTTATGACGAATCAGCAAGTTTTATTCAAAACGAAACATATCCTATTCTTTTCACGTTTGCTAGAAGGTAATTATCCGGATACATCCCGCTTAATTCCGGCTGAATACAAAACGGAAGTTACCGTTAATGGCCGTTCATTGCTGCAGGCAATCGATCGTGCGTCGTTACTGGCACGTGAAGAGCGCAATAACGTTGTCCGCTTCTCCACAAATTCCGGCAACGAAATCGAAGTTTCTTCTAATTCACCGGAAGTCGGGAAAGTGGAAGAGCAGCTTCAAGCACAAAGCATTGAAGGCGAAGAATTGAAAATTTCGTTCAGTGCGAAATTCATGATGGATGCGTTGAAAGCGATTGATGGGCAAGATGTGCTAATTCAATTTACAGGACCTATGCGTCCATTCATTTTGAAATCGGCTTTGGATGATTCAATTTTACAGCTGATTCTCCCTGTCCGAACATATTAAAAAACGAAAAGACCCTCGAGGATAGCCTATACGGCTATCCTTTTTACTTTTCCCCCTAAATAGGGTAAAATAGAGGGATAGACTACGAAGCGAAGGATGAGTGCATTTTGAAAGAAATCGGTATTGAGACAGAATTTATTACACTTGGCCAATTGCTTAAGATGACGGACACAATTAGTTCAGGCGGAATGGCAAAATGGTTCCTTAGTGAGCATGAAGTTTTCGTCAATGGCGAAGCAGAAAACCGTCGAGGAAAAAAACTTCGCCCGGAAGACACAGTATCGATCCCAGAAGTCGGGGAATTTCGTATCGTGGTAGCTGAAGGCTTGAGCTTCGATGTGGATTGAGCATCTCGCGCTTTCGGATTATCGGAATTACGAGAAGCTTGATCTGACATTTTCTCCAGGCATTAACGTGTTTATCGGAGAAAATGCGCAAGGAAAAACGAATATCATGGAATCTCTTTATGTGTTGTCCATGGCAAAATCACATCGAACGACCAATGATAAAGAATTAATCCGATGGGAATCGGATTATGGTAAAATCAAGGGTGATGTCCACCGGAAATACGGCAAATTGCCTCTTGAAATTATATTGTCAAAAAAAGGGAAAAAAGCGAAAGTCAATCACCTTGAACAAAGGCGGCTTAGCGATTATATAGGGCAATTGAACGTAGTAATGTTCGCGCCTGAAGATCTCCATCTAGTAAAAGGCAGTCCGCAAGTCCGCAGACGCTTTATCGACATGGAAATCGGCCAAATTTCACCGGTTTATTTACATGATTTATTGATGTACCAAAAACTTTTAAAACAACGCAACCATATACTTAAGCAGCATTATGGAAAACAGGCGATTAATGACGTCATGTTCGACGTATATACTGAACAATTTATCGAAGCAGCGGTGAAAATCATCCGCAAACGCTTCCAGTTCATGGAGCTGTTGCAAAAATGGGCCGAACCGATCCATTCGGGCATATCCAGGGGGCTGGAACAACTTCAAATTCGCTATCAGCCGATCAGCGGACTAAAGCCTGAGTGGACGCCCGAAGAAATGGCGTCTTTTTTAGAGCAGAAACTTCTTGAGGTCAGGAAACGGGAAATTGAACGAGGTGTGACGCTTATTGGTCCACACCGCGACGATCTCCAGTTTTTCGTCAATGGCTATGATATTCAAACTTATGGCTCTCAAGGCCAGCAACGAACAACGGCTTTATCGCTGAAATTGGCTGAAATCGAATTGATCAAACAAGAAGTCGGGGAAGCACCGGTGCTGTTATTGGATGATGTATTGTCGGAGTTAGATGATTACAGGCAATCGCATTTGTTAAATACAATCCATGGCTCGGTTCAAACGTTCGTCACTACAACCAGCGTGGAAGGAATACAGCATGAAACCATCCAAAACGCGCGTCTTTTCGAAGTTGTGAAGGGCGCAGTCAAGGAGTGATTTCCCGTTTATATTTCAATCAGCACGGAACAGACCATTCAAGCCAGCAGTATTGTTGCAATCATTTCAATTGGACATTACGCGCCGTCCACTTTTGTGCGGCTGCTCGTACCGATAGATAAAGTGAAATCATTCGTCGTTACGGATGATTTCATTTATGGATCGCCCTTAAAGGCGCTGGCTATTACAAGACAACTCCCAGACATTGGGTCATCAACAAAAAAAGTGCAAAAGAGAATGCAGTAAGGAAGAGCAGGTGAACGGAATGGCATTGGAAGAAAAAAATCTTCAACCATCATATGAGGCTAGTCAAATTCAGGTTCTTGAAGGATTGGAAGCAGTCCGTAAAAGACCCGGAATGTATATTGGTTCAACAAGTTCAAAAGGACTTCACCATTTGGTTTGGGAAATTGTCGATAATAGCATTGATGAGGCGCTTGCCGGTTATTGCGATGAAATCCAAGTTACAATCGAAGCTGATAACTGGATTCGCGTCGTCGATAATGGCCGCGGTATTCCAGTCGGCATGCAGGAAAAAATGGGACGTCCAGCAGTAGAAGTTATCATGACGGTACTCCACGCCGGCGGTAAGTTTGGCGGCGGCGGCTATAAAGTTTCCGGCGGCTTGCACGGAGTTGGTGCATCAGTAGTAAATGCCTTGTCAGAAGTTACGGAAGTTTACGTAAATCGGGACGGCAAACGCCATTACATTAAATTCGAACGCGGAGCGGTGACAAAAGAGTTGCATGTCATTGGCGACGCTGAAAATACAGGTACAACAATCCGTTTTAAAGCGGATGGCGATATCTTCAAGGAAACGACTGAATATGAATTCGATATCCTCGATCACCGTTTGCGCGAACTTGCATACTTGAACCGCGGATTGAAAATCGTGGCCAGCGATGAACGTGAAGGCGAAGAAAAAGAAAAGATTTATCATTTCGAAGGCGGTATCAAATCGTATGTCGAGCATTTGAATAAATCGAAAGATCCTCTTTATGAAGAAGCTATTTTTGTCGAGTCTGAAAAAGAAGGTATTACGGTTGAAGTCGCGATGCAATACAATGCGGGCTACGCAGCCAATATTTTCTCATTTGCCAATAATATCAATACACACGAAGGCGGAACGCATGAATCCGGCTTTAAAACAGCATTGACGCGTGTCATCAATGATTACGCGCGTAAAAATGGCATGTTGAAAGACCAAGATCCGAATCTTACTGGGGATGACGTTAGGGAAGGGTTGACTGCCATCATTTCAGTCAAACACCCGGATCCTCAATTTGAAGGTCAAACGAAGACGAAATTGGGCAACACGGAAGTAAGCCCAATCGTCAATAATTTGTTCTCTGCCGGTTTTGAACGTTTCCTTTTAGAGAATCCGTCCATATCGCGCAAAATTGTTGAAAAAGGAATCATGGCTTCTCATGCCCGCATGGCTGCTAAAAAAGCGCGTGAATTTACACGTCGCAAATCGGTTCTTGAAGTTTCGAGTCTGCCGGGTAAATTGGCGGATTGTTCTTCACGCGATCCGAAAATCAGTGAAATTTACATTGTTGAGGGTGACTCTGCCGGCGGTTCGGCCAAATCCGGCCGTGATCGTCATTTCCAGGCAATCTTGCCGCTTCGCGGAAAAATTCTCAACGTTGAAAAAGCGCGTCTCGATAAAATCTTATCGAATGCGGAAATTCGCAACATCATCACGGCGCTCGGAACGGGAATTGGTTCAGAGTTTAACTTGGACAAAGCGCGCTATCATAAAGTTGTCATCATGACGGATGCCGACGTTGATGGCGCCCATATCCGCACATTGCTGCTGACATTCTTCTTCCGTTACATGCGTCCGTTAATCGAAGCTGGCTATATTTATATTGCACAGCCGCCGTTGTTCCAGATCAAACAAGGGAAACATGTGGATTATGTATACACGGATGCACAGCTTAAAGAAGCTCTTGGCAACTTGCCGAGCACGCCTAAGCCGAATATCCAGCGCTATAAAGGACTAGGCGAGATGAACGCTACTCAATTATGGGATACCACAATGGATCCAGATGTACGGACATTGCTGCAAGTTACGTTGAACGACGCTATTATTGCGGATGAAACCTTCCATATCCTAATGGGTGACGAAGTGGAACCGCGCCGGAATTTCATTGAAGAAAATGCACGTTACGTTAAAAACTTGGATATTTAATTTGGATTGAGTAGTTGAGAGGAGGCTGCGGGTATGGCTGAACGGCCAAGCAGTGGTGTTGAAGAAATAAATATAAGCACGGAGATGCGTACATCCTTTTTGGATTACGCAATGAGCGTTATCGTGTCCCGTGCCTTGCCGGATGTACGCGATGGGCTGAAGCCTGTTCATCGCCGCATTCTTTATGCGATGCATGATTTGGGAATAACTTCAGATAAAGCCTATAAAAAATCAGCGCGTATTGTCGGAGATGTAATCGGTAAGTACCATCCACACGGCGATAGCGCGGTTTATGAAACAATGGTCCGTATGGCTCAGGATTTCAGCTACCGTTATATGCTCGTTGATGGCCATGGTAACTTTGGGTCGGTTGATGGCGATGCAGCAGCTGCAATGCGTTATACCGAATCCAGAATGTCGAAAATCGCAATGGAAATGTTGCGCGACTTGAACAAAAACACGATTGACTATAAAGAAAACTACGATGGCCAAGAAAAAGAACCGGTCGTTTTGCCTAGCCGATTCCCGAACTTGCTCGTTAACGGTACGTCAGGGATTGCGGTAGGAATGGCAACGAACATTCCGCCTCACCATCTAGGCGAGACGATTGATGCAGTTTTAGCATTAGCTGAAAATCCAGCCATTAGCACAGAAGAATTGATGGAGTTCATACCAGGTCCGGATTTCCCGACAGGCGGGATTATTCTTGGCCGGAGCGGCATCCGTCGCGCTTATGAGACAGGCAAAGGATCGGTTCTCATCCGTTCGGTCGTTGAAATTGAGACGAAACCGAATGGCAAAGAAGTCATTCTTGTCCACGAACTGCCTTATCAGGTCAATAAAGCACGATTGATTGAAAAAATTGCAGAACTTGTACGCGATAAGAAAATCGATGGCATCACTGACCTGCGCGATGAATCCGACCGCAACGGCATGCGGATTGTTATTGAAGTCCGCCGTGATGCGAGCGCTAGTGTCTTATTGAATAACCTCTATAAACAAACAGCGATGCAGACAAGTTTCGGGATCAATATGCTTGCGCTTGTTGATGGACATCCGAAAGTCCTTGGATTAAAGGAAGTTCTCTTCCATTACTTAGAGCATCAAAAAGTGGTCATTCGCCGCCGTACGCAATTCGATTTGACGAAAGCGGAAGACCGTGCGCATATCCTTGAAGGTTTGCGTATTGCACTTGATCATATCGATGCAATTATTGCATTGATCCGTGGCTCTCAAACGACTGAAGAAGCACGCAATGGCTTAATGACCGACTTCAATTTGTCAGAACGCCAATCCCAAGCTATTTTGGATATGCGTTTGCAGCGTTTGACCGGACTGGAACGAGATAAAATTGAAGAAGAATATCTAGGGCTTGTTAGGCTGATTGATGAACTTCGTGAGATTTTAGCAAATGAATACCGCATCCTTGAAATCATTCGTGAAGAATTGAATGAAGTAAAAGAACGTTTCAGTGATGACCGTAGAACGGAAATCACAACAGGTGGAACCGAAATGTTCGAAGATGAAGACTTAATACCGAGAGAAGCATCAGTCATCACATTGACGCATAATGGTTACGTGAAACGTTTGCCTGCGAACACGTACCGCAGTCAGAAACGCGGAGGCCGTGGTGTACAAGGAATGGGCACGAATGACGATGATTTCGTCGAACACCTTCTATATACGTCGACGCACGATACGATCTTGTTCTTTACGAGCAAAGGGAAAGTGTATCGTAAGAAGGGCTATCATATTCCGGAATACGGACGGACTGCAAAAGGCTTGCCTTTAGTCAATTTGTTGGAAATCAGCAAAGATGAGAAAGTTACAGCAGTTATTCGTGTTGAAGAATTCAAAGATGATGATTTCTTCTTCTTTACAACGCGTGAAGGCGTCAGCAAGCGGACACCGGTTTCAAATTACGCCAATATCCGCCAGAATGGTTTGATTGCCATCAGCTTGCGTGAAGAAGATGAATTGATTTCTGTGAAACTGACAGACGGCAACCAAGAGATGGTCATCGGAACGCGCGATGGCGCATTGATCCGTTTCCCGGAAACAGACATCCGCAGCATGGGACGTACAGCAAGCGGCGTTCGCGGCATTCGTTTGCGCGAGGGCGACAGCGTCGTCGGCATGGAAATTCTTGAACAGGGAGATAATATTCTTGTTATCACTGAAAAAGGTTTCGGCAAGCAGACGAAAGAATCTGAGTATCGCGTGCAATCACGTGGCGGTATGGGAATTCGAACGTGCCAGATTACGGATAAGAACGGACCACTCGTAGCTGTGCAGACGGTTAATGGAACAGAAGACATCATGCTGATTACGATCAACGGTATCTTGATCCGCATGGACGTCAATGATATTTCTACAACAGGAAGAAGCACGCAAGGTGTCCGACTGATTCGTCTAGCAGAAGATGAAACAGTGGCTACGGTCGCTCGAGTGAAAAAAGATATCGATATTCCGGAAGACGCTGAAGAGACGGAAGCGGAGAATGATTCAACGTTGATTGAAGAAAGCGCTGAAACAGATGTCTACGCAGAAGACGAAACAGTGGCTAACGAAACGGTCGATGATGTAGAAGAGATAATAGAAGAAGATGAATAATCTCCAAGCCCGCTGAGCGATCAGCGGGCTTTTATTTTGCCGAAAAACAGAAAGGAAATTCGGCATACAAGCTGACGCGAAATTCTGAAAAGTTTCCTTAGAGAAAAAGAATTTAACGAATGAAGATTTTTTCTCATAAAGTGTTGACGCAGAGAATTGAGCGTGGTATATTTATCAAGTCGCCAATGAGTGCGACGCACAACATGAACCTTGAAAACTGAACAGCAAAACGTCAACGAAAGACGTCACGAGCGCCGAGGCGCGAGAACGGCTTTTGCGAAGGTTGCCTTTGGCAATCGGAGCAAAGCCTGATCCACCAACAGCGTTCGTGACTTAACTTACTGATCAGCCATTGGCAGATCAAAGCGAATCGTGCGTCTTCGGACGGCGATACGCCAGCAGTATTGAGCAATCAACACTACTCTATAATGGAGAGTTTGATCCTGGCTCA
>JBFIXY010000075.1:0-7447 GCA_041605655.1 Planococcus sp. (in: firmicutes)
AAATCCATCGCCTGACCAAAATATTCGCAGAAATGGGCGTTAAAAAAATACGACTAACAGGCGGCGAACCGCTTATGCGCCGGGGCCTGCCAGATTTAGTTAAAATGATTTTAGACGTAGAAGGTATCGAAGACATCGGGTTGACGACAAATGGATTGTTGCTCGGTGCGCATGCGGAGAATTTATATAATGCAGGGCTGCGGCGCTTGAACATTAGCTTGGACGCTTTATCGCCAGAACTATTTGGTGAATTGAATGGCAGAGGCGTAAAGCCGGACCAAATTTTGAAGCAAATTGACGCTGCACTCGAGATCGGCTTCGATATCAAAGTCAATATGGTCGTGCAAAAAGGGGTCAACGAAAGTGAAATCTTGCCGATGGCCGCTTATTTTAAAGAGCGCGGCATCACGCTCCGATTTATCGAATTTATGGATGTCGGAAACGACAACGGCTGGAGCTTTAAAAAAGTCGTGACCAAAAAAGAGATTCTGACGATGTTGCAAGAAGCGTATGAACTTGAACCTGTGGATGAAGATTATTACGGTGAAGTGGCGAAGCGTTACCGCTTTGTCGGCAGCGAATCACAAATCGGCTTTATCACATCCGTTTCAGAATCGTTTTGTTCGACTTGCACACGTGCGCGCTTGTCTTCAGACGGTAAATTTTACACATGCCTGTTCGCGGATTCCGGCTTTGATATCCGAGAATTGCTGCGGGCAGGACTGGACGACGCGGAATTGCTTCGCAACATCAGCGCCGTATGGCAAGGCCGCGACGATCGCTATTCGGACGAACGTACAGAACTAACGGCCAAAAACCGCAACAAGATCGGCATGTCGTACATCGGCGGTTGAAAATAAAAAATGATTCATCTTTTAAGGACGAGATCCGTTTGTACACGGATCTTGTCTTTTTTTGTTTGAGAAGGCGAGAAGTTCATTAAAATTTTCACATTCACTTCAAAAATTAGTGGTGATTGATGCATATCGCTTTATTTTTAGCTTAATCGCTTGCTTGAAAGAAGACCTGATACTCATAAGCGACTTTATTTGCGGAAACAATGGGGTTGTTTGCGGTAGTGAAGGCGTTGTTTGCAGAAACTTGGCCGTTGTTTGCGGCAAAATCATATTTGTTTGCTGGAAGCCGCCTGTTGTTTGCAATGTCCAGTTAATGTACTCCTCCCCAAATAGATTTATCCCCTCAATGCTAAAAAAGTACAGGTTATATTAAAAGAGTGCTAGTGATAGCGCTTTCATATAAGTTATCTGAATTTATAATAAAAGAGTATCAGACAAACAAAACAGAAAAGGGGTTAGGAAATGATCAAACGTTTTAAAGGTTTTACGCTATTATTAATGGTCATGATATTTGCTTTGATTGCAGCGGGCTGCAACTCAGAGGATTCAGGGTCTGGATCAGGCAATGGAAATGGTGTCGATGTAGGGATTATCCTTCCGACGAAAGATGAGCCTCGCTGGGTACAAGATGAGCAGCGTTTCAAAGATGCGCTGGCTGATTCGGATTACTCAACGGAAATTCTTTTCAGCCAAGGATCTTCAGCGAAAGAAAAAGAGAATGTTGAAGCTTTGTTGAACAAAGGCATTAAAGTCTTGATCATTACTCCGCATGATGGCGCAGCGGCAGCAGCAGCTGTTGAAGCAGCGAAAAAAGACGATGTTACAGTTATCGCATATGACCGTTTAATCACTGGCACTGACGCAGTAGATTATTATGTTACGTTCGACAGCTTAGCGGTAGGTGCGGCTCAAGCACAATACCTATTGGATAATGTAGAAGGATCAGGCGTTCCACTTTACCTTTACGCTGGAGCAGCTTCTGATAATAACGCATTCCTATTCTTTGAAGGCGCATGGAAAGTTCTTCAGCCTAAAATCGCTGATGGCACATTCGTTATCGCAAACTCAAGCGAAGCGGAAGCGTTGAAAGATTCAGCTGATTTGTCTCGTGAGCAATTAGGAAAAATCATCGGACAAGTTACAACAAACTGGGATCCGAACGAAGCGAAAAACAAAGCACAAACTCATTTAACAGCTGCACCTGACGCTATGAAAGGCGATGTAGCGATTCTTGCGCCGAATGACGGAACAGCTCGTGCCATTGCAGATGTATTCGCATCTGACAGCGCAATTACAGATTACTTTTTGACAGGACAAGATGCTGAGAAAGCATCGATCCAATACATCATTGACGAAAAACAATCGATGACAGTATTTAAAGATGTACGTACATTGGTAGAAGATGCAATGGGCATGGCAATTGAAGTGCTTGATGGCAACACGCCAGAAACAACAGGAACTTACGATAACGGCGAAGTGGAAGTTAAAGCAAAACAAACAGACGTTATTGTGGTTGATAAAGAAAATGTGAAAAAAGAATTGATCGAGTCTGGCTATTACGACGCTAGCGAATTTTCAGGCATCGAATAAAACGACATACGAAGGGAAATAGTGATAGATTTATCTATCACTATTTCTTGATTACATAGCATTTTCAGCAGGGAGGCGATCCAATGAGCGACTATATATTGGAGATGAATAATATTACAAAAGAGTTTGTCGGCGTGAAAGCTTTATCTGATGTAAGCTTCAAAGTCAAAAGAGGCGAAATCCACTGCTTGATTGGTGAAAACGGGGCAGGCAAATCCACGTTGATGAAAGTGTTGAGCGGCGTATATCCCTACGGCCAATACGAAGGCGACATCGTGTTTGAAGGAAAAGTCCAAAAGTTTAATAAGGTAAACGACAGTGAAGCAGCCGGAATTGGCATTATTTATCAAGAGCTCGCGTTGTTTCCTGAACTGACCGTATACGAAAACATCTTTGCAGGCAATGAAATCAAAAAAGGGCCTTTCATTGATTGGAACCAGACCATAACAGAAGCAAGCAAATTGCTGAAAAAAGTCAATTTAAAAGTGAAACCTGAAGTGCATGTCAAAGACCTAGGTGTTGGGAAACAGCAGCTGATTGAAATTGCAAAAGCGTTGAGCAAAGACGTAAAATTGCTCATTTTGGATGAGCCGACAGCGGCATTGAACGAAGATGATAGCGAAAATTTGCTGGAATTGCTGAAGGAATTGAAAAGCCAAGGCATCAGCTGCATCATGATTTCCCATAAACTCAAAGAAGTCATCTCGATCGCCGATAAAGCGACAATCTTGCGGGATGGGAAAACGATTTGCACACTGGATGCAGAAAAAGGCGAAATCAAAGAAAACCTGATCATCAAGAACATGGTCGGACGTGATATCGAGGACATCTATCCGAAACGATTGGATAAAAAAATCGGGGAAACGGTTCTTGAGTTGAAAAACTGGTCGGCATTTGACGTCGAGTTAGGGCGCAATGTTGTCAAAAATGCCAATCTTCACTTGAAAAAAGGCGAAATCATCGGCATTGCCGGGTTGATGGGCTCTGGTCGCACCGAACTTGCCCTCAGTATCTTTGGTAATCCGAAAGGCTACAAGCTCGATGGCGAATTGTTCGTACATGGTGAAAAGAAAAAATTCAAACATACGAGTGACGCGATCAAAGCTCATATCGCTTATGTGACGGAAGATCGCAAAGGCGACGGGCTATTCCTCATACAAGATATCAAAAGCAATATCTCCGCGGCCCATTTAAAAGGGATTTCCCATAAAGGCGTCCTGAATTTGAATGAAGAAGTGAAAGTCGGCACCGATTATAAGGATAAGCTTCATGTGAAAGCCAATTCACTCGAACAAATTGTCGGCAAGCTCAGCGGCGGCAATCAGCAGAAAGTGTCACTCGGCAAATGGCTGTTTACCGGTCCGAAAATTTTGATCTTGGATGAACCGACGCGCGGCATTGACGTTGGGGCGAAATTCGAAATCTACACCATCATGAACGAATTGATCAACGAAGGCTTGAGCATCATCATGATTTCCTCGGAACTCGGCGAAGTGCTCGGCATGAGCGACCGGGTCTACGTCATGGCTGAAGGTGCGATAAAAGGCGAATTGGATATTTCAGATGCAACGCAAGAGTCGATTATGGAGCTCGCTACGCAATAGGAGGGTAAGGGAATGAATTATTTAACGGAAGCAAAACATTTACTAAAAGAAAACATACGCGATTACGGTATGTACATCGCGTTGGCAGTGATCATGCTCGTATTCACTTTACAAACAGACGGCTTGTTCCTATCTTCTCGGAACATCAGTAATTTGCTGGATTCGGCAGGCTATATTGCTGTACTGGCGGTCGGGATGACATTGGTCATCGTCATCCGGCACATCGATTTATCGGTTGGTTTTTTAGCAGGATTTTTGGGTGCTGTGGCAGCAATATTCCTCACGCAGATGGGTGTTTCTGTATTCATCACCATCCCCGTTATTCTCATTTTCGGTGCATTGATCGGTTTAGTAAACGGCTTCTTGATCGCGAAAATAGGGATACCGGCGTTCGTTGCGACGTTGGCGGGTATGTTGATATTCCGCGGAGCGCTATTATTGGTTACCGAACGGACAGGAACAATCATTGTTAACGATGATGGCTTTAATGCGATCGGCAATGGCTTTATTCCATCACTGTTGGAAATCAACGGACTTCATTTATTAAGCTTGATCGTCGGATTGATCGGAATCCTATTCTATATTTACAGTGAGTTTTCAACGCGAAAAGATAAATTGAAATATGGCTTTGAAGTAATGTCAATCGGCTTGTTCATGACGAAAATCCTCATGATTTCAGCAATTATCGCTTATATCACTTGGTTGTTAGCAGGCTATAACGGGTTTTCTTGGACAGTCATCATCATGCTCGGTGTCGTTGTCATCTATCACTTTATGACAACCAAAACGGTTTTGGGGCGCCACATTTATGCAGTCGGAAGCAATCCGGAAGCGGCACACTTAAGCGGGATCAACGTCAATAAAATCACTTATTTCGTTTTTGGATCCATGGGAATGCTCGCAGCACTTTCCGGTATTTTGTTCACATCGCGTCTTCAGTCAGCTACTACAACCGCAGGTACGTTGTTCGAGTTGGATGCCATTGCGGCAGCATATGTGGGCGGCGTTTCTTCTGCAGGCGGCGTTGGTAAAGTAACAGGTGCTATTATTGGCGCCATTGTTATGGCATCGTTATCAAGCGGCATGAACTTGCTTGGAGTCGGGATCTCTTATCAATACATCATCCGAGGCGGCGTGTTGGCGGCGGCTGTAATATTTGATGTTATGACTCGAAGAAAAAGAGGGTGAAGGGTATAAAAGGCGTCAGGCATCCTTAATCGGATCGGCTGACGCCTTTTAACTTTCTATTGTGAATTTTTCTTCAAATGGTAAGATAAAATCAGTTCAATGGACAGGAGGCAACATCCATGAGAAAGAAAGTGATGATTACCCTTTTGTCTTTAAGCGCAATCTTCCTAGCATTCACGATCGTTTCTGCGGAAAAAGTTTTTCGCCCAAGCACGGAGCTGCCGAAGTTGCTAACGACGAGCAATGATAGTCCGCGGCTTGTGTTGATCACACAAGAATTGAAAACTTCTTTCTGGGCCGATGTGGCAAAAGGCGCTGAAAAGTTGGCGAATGACAAAGGTGCACAATTGGAAGTCTGGGGGAGCTATGGCAGCAATTCCGATGAATTTTTAAAAAAACTGGAGCTGGCGATCCATTCAAAAATGGATGGCATCATCGTACAGGGCTTAGACAACGAAGCCTTTAGCGAATTGACGAAAGTGAAAGCTTCTTTTTATGGAATTCCGATCATCACGGTTGCAAACGATGTTCCGAAACAGGAAAGTCTGCGAAAAACCTATGTCGGCTCTGACCAATTTGAAGCAGGAAAATTATTGGCTGAGGAATTATTACGGGATATGGATCATGAGGGAGAAATCATTCTATTATCCGATGAAGAATCTCATTATTCTCAGCAGCAGCGCATAGATGGCATGATGGAAGTTTTTCATTCATCGCCTTTGATTAAGGTGACGAATAGCCAGACTTCTCGCTCAAAAGAACAGGTTGTAGCAGCCACACAGGATTTTTTGAACAAAAGTCCGAATGCGAAAAGCATTATAGCGGTTAACGCCAATCATTTGAATGCGATGGTACAAGAAATTTCCAGAAGGACGCAAGTAGAGCCCTACCACATCTATTCGTTTGATGACGGGTCAGATGCGTTTTCTCTGTTACAGCAGGGCAAAATAGATGCGTTGGTCAAACAGTCGCCGGTTGATATGGGTGAAAAAAGTGTGGAGTTGATGATGGATTGGATTTCCAACGAATCTGGACCACTCGATACGGATGGTTATATAACGGATATTGAATTGGTCAAAAGGGCGGATGGTTCCTGATGAAGACGATACAACAGAAAATCTGGATGCTGGTCGCAATCGTCTTGTCCGTCATGATCGCCATCTGGCTGACGTTGACATTTTATAACCAAAAAACACAAGATCAATACAACGATATTTTGCAGCGTTACTTGGAAATGAACGAAGTGACGAATGCGAGTCAACTCGTTATTACGGATTTGAATAATTTTCTGATCGACCCTTCCAATAAAAACGAAAGCAAATTGAACAACAGCACCCAAGAGGTTTTATCAGCACAAAAGTCTGTTGCTGATTTGAGAAATGTGGAAAACGATTTTATCCTGACAAGTTACATCAATCTGATCGATAGTTTTATCGAAACGGTTGAGCGTTCTGTCACCTATCAAAACGCAGGCGATGCCGATTCCTCGGTTGCGCAGTTTTCAGAAGCCAATCGCATTTCAAATTACATATCGGAAATGACTTTATTGATCATCGATTCTGAACTGAAGTCGTATGAATTGTTTTATCGCGACATCATTAAAAAATCCGATGAACTCAATCAATTAGGAATATGGCTTTTATTGTTAATGACTTCTTTTCTTCTGTTTCTCGCTTATCTGTTCTCACTCAGCATCACGCGTCCGATCCATCAATTGCGTAACGCTGCAGATGAATTGTCGAAAGGCAGATTTGAAATGCCGATCAAAGTGGATTCTAATGATGAAATATCTTTTTTGGCTAGGACTTTTGACAATATGCGGGTCAGTATCAACAAGCTGTTTGATGAAACGCAACTGAAAGCTCAATTGGAAATGGAATTGCAAGAAAACAAGCTGTTATTGCAGGAAAGCCAACTCCGAATTTTACAGAGTCAAATCAACCCGCATTTCTTATTCAATACATTGAATACCTTATCGAAAAAAGCCTATTTGGAAGGATCTGAAGAAACGAGTGATTTGCTTGTGAACGTTGCAGGGCTGTTCCGCTATAACTTGAAGCGGATAGATCGTCCTGTAACGCTTTATGAGGAAGTTGTTGTGTTAAAGCAATACATGGAAATCCAGAAAGCGCGTTTTCCGGATCGTCTGTATTTTCATCTAGAGGTCGATGAAAGCTGTCTTCATTTCGAAATGCCCGGGTTGACCTT
>JBFIXY010000076.1:0-7265 GCA_041605655.1 Planococcus sp. (in: firmicutes)
ACCTGGAATAACGGATTTGTTCTGCTAACATATATGTGGTCTCCCATCATAGACATCATTCTTTTCAATGTCTTACTTCTATTTTATCCCATTTTTCAAGCAACTACTAGACAAGTCGGAAAATCGACCATAAATTTCCGACGCTTTATGTCTATAATGGCATGCGCTAAGTGGATATAAATCTTCATGTTTTCTAAAAACAATAAAAAGGCCGTCAACAAACCGTCATTTTTCATGATCATTTGGGACAACCCCTCAGCTATCTATCCATAATAAATAGAAAAAGCACCCTACCCGGAGGTAAGGTGCTGCTTTACGGCGTCCAAATCACGGTTCACAACGTGTTCCTAAAAGGAGTATTTGTCCGTCTTACGTAAACGAGCTCATCGCGTCTTTAACAATAAGCCATGCACATTGATGTGTCAACTCATTTTTTCACTACGATATATGCTCATTTTCCGTTAAAGATAAAACTGACCCCTAAACTTTCTACTAAATTGATACTTTCCACTACGTCAGCCATCTGCTAATGTTATCATTAAATTTTAAATCAGAAGCAATGGAAAACACCATCTCATTCGGTTCCTTTGGTTCATAAGAAAAGGTAGGTTATCGCTATGCAAAAAACAACATCTGTCGCGCCTTATTCCAATAAGCGCACATTTAATCTCATTTTAACTTCCATGTCCATCGCACTCGTTTTTGTAGCTACATTATTATTGAATATCAAATTGCCAATTACCGCAAATGGCGGCTTGGTCCACCTTGGTACAGCGATGCTCTTTATCATCGCCCTTGTTTTTGGGCCTAAAAAAGCAGCAATTGCTGGTGCTGTCGGCATGGGATTATTCGATTTGGTATCGGGTTGGACGCTTTGGGCACCGATCACAATCGTGGCTCGGGGCTTGCAAGGTTACCTGGTCGGTCGAATCGCTTGGTCAAGTGGCCGTGAAGGTAATAGCGTAGGCTTCAATATTCTGGCAGCCATCGCTTCTATCCCCGTGATGTTAGCCGTCTATTATGTGGGAGAAGCAATTATCTTCGGTAACTTCATCGTGCCGGCCGCTTCAATTCCAGGCAATATCATCCAAAACGTTGTCGGGCTATTAGTGGCAATTCCTGTAGCGGTCGCTTTGAAAAAAACGCCATTCTTCAAATAATACACACTCTAGATATTACCGATCAAAAAAGAAGACCCTTCGAAACCGATAATGGTTTTGAAGGGTCTTTTTTGACCTGCATTTATGTTTTATGCTTTGTCATCCACTAATGCCGCTTCTGCATGAGTATCTGTAAACGCGGAATGATCCAATACATTCAGTCCAAGCGTTTTCGCTGTCGCTGTGTGAATTTCTTCAAAAAGCTCCGGGTTTTCAGAAAGGACTTTGCCGTAAGACGGAATCATTTCTTTGATCTTCGGTTCCCATTCTTGTTTATGTTCCGGGAAACATTTATCGAATATCTCGAGCATCGCGTGAACTGCAGTCGATGCACCTGGTGAAGCCCCGAGCAACGCAGCGATTGAGCCGTCAGCCGCGCTGACGATTTCCGTACCGAATTGCAGCGTGCCTTTGCCGCCCGCTTCCGTATCTTTGATCACTTGCACGCGCTGTCCAGCTACGACCACGTCCCAATCTTCGACTTTCGCAGTCGGGATGAATTCACGAAGCTCTTCGACGCGTTTTTCGTTTGACAGCAAGACCTGTTGAATAAGGTATTTTGTCAACGACATTTCCTTCGCTCCCGCAGCAAGCATCGTGAAAACGTTATTCGGTTTGACCGATCCGATCAAGTCCATGTTCGAACCTGTTTTCAGGAATTTCGGCGAGAAGCCGGCAAATGGTCCGAACAGCAACGATTTTTTGTTGTTGATAAAGCGTGTGTCCAAATGCGGCACCGACATCGGCGGTGCGCCGACTTTCGCTTTGCCATAAACTTTTGCGTGATGCTGTTCCACGATTTCCGGTTTTGTGCACACTAAGAACATGCCGCTGACCGGGAAGCCGCCGATTTGACGAGATTCCGGAATACCGGTTTTTTGCAGTAATGGCAAACTTCCGCCGCCGCCGCCGATAAAGAGGAATTTCGCTTTATGGTATTCGATTTTATTGTCGTCCAAGTTTTGGACTTTGACTTCCCAAAGGCCGTCGCTCGTACGTTTGATGTCTTTGACACTATGCTTGTAATTCACTTCAACGTTTTTCTGCTCCAAGTGTTCAAACAGCATTTCCGTCAGCGCACCAAAGTTAACATCTGTTCCGGAGTCGATTTTGGTTGCCGCGATCGGTTCACTTGATGTGCGGCCTTCCATGATCAATGGCATCCATTGCTTCAGCTTCTCGGAGTCTGTCGAGTATTCCATGCCTTTGAACAATGGATTCGTCGACAATGCTTCAAAGCGCTTTTCCAAAAAACGCACGTCTTTTTCGCCTTGCACCATGCTCATATGCGGAATTGGCATGATGAAGTCTTGCGGGTTTTTCAATCGCTTGTTTTCCACCAAGTACGACCAAAACTGTCTAGAAAGCTGAAATTGCTCATTGATTTTGATGGCTTTGCTGATTTCTACAGAGCCATCAGGTTGTTCGGGTGTATAGTTAAGCTCGCACAGTGCAGCATGCCCCGTACCCGCATTGTTCCACTCGTTGGAGCTTTCCGCCCCCGCTTTTTCGAGCTTCTCAAACACTTTGATTTCCCATTCCGGTGCCACTTCTTTAAGCATGGCGCCTAAAGTTGCGCTCATAACTCCCGCACCAATTAAGATAACGTCTGTTTTTTCATGTCGGTTGCTCATTATACCCTTCCTTATCCCGTATATTTGCAGCTCCAGCTGTACATATACAACTCTTCTGCCTTCTGCATTAAGTTTATCATAATCTATATCGACGATTTACATTAAATATCTGTTGCCAATTGACAATTATAAACTATTTAAAGCTTGTTATAAAGTGCAACGCTTTCCCATTCCAAGCCCTTGTCTCAAGCACTTTTAACAATCCGAGAAACTGACAGGCAGGAATCACCGCTTCCACCATCGAATAGGTATGTCAAAGAGGCTCTTGTATTTCATCCATGAAAAGGAGGCAACACCATGCAATTAGGCGCTTTTTCAATCAGTTTGAACGTTCGCGATATCCACGCTTCAAAGGAATTTTATGAAAAGCTTGGCTTCGAAATTTTCGGAGGCGACATAGAACAAAATTGGCTCATTATGAAAAATGGGACCACGGTTATCGGCTTGTTCCAAGGCATGTTCGAGCAAAACATCCTAACGTTCAATCCAGGATGGGATGAACATGCACAAAACCTAGAAGAGTTTACGGATATTCGCGATATCCAAAAAATCTTGAAAGACGCCGAAGTGAAGTTTCTAAGCGAAGCCGACACAGCGAGCGAAGGCCCTGCCAGCTTAACGATTGAGGATCCGGACGGGAACACCATTTTGCTCGACCAACATCGCTAAAACAAAAAGAGGAGAGTCTCTTGCGCCGAGCATTCAGCGCGAGAAACCCTCCTTTAAATATTAGGCTATCGGAATGGCACAAACCTTGTTCCTTCCAGTCCGTTTTGCTTTGTACAATCCTTCATCGGCAATATCAACAATTTCCACTGTATCGCTTACCGTTTCCGGGTAGGTTGCCACCCCGATGGATACCGTGATCGAGATTGTTTCTTTCGGAGAAACTTCAAATTCATTTTGTTCCACAGCTTTCCTTATGCGTTCAGCGATTTCGATCGCTTGTTGGTGGGGACAATCGGGCAGAATTACTGAAAATTCCTCTCCGCCATTTCTAGATACCACATCAAACGAACGTGTTGTATCCGTTAGCACTTTCCCTAATTCGATTAAAATCTTGTCTCCAACCGGATGGCCATAAGTATCGTTGACGTTTTTAAAATGATCGATATCAATCATCAGCAACGACAGTCTTTCATTTTTAGCCGCTGCGTTGCCAACTAACGCATTCCAGATGCCGTCGAACTGTCGGACATTATTCAAGCCCGTCAGAAAGTCCGTTGTCGAATCTTCTTTGTATTTCATTAAAAGGTATTGGGTCTTCCGAATATATTCGACAAAGAAGACCGAAGTAAGTCCCCCGACGATTGCAACAACCCAATAGACGGAAATCAAGCTTGCTAATAACTCGCCATCCTTCACCAAATAAGAAATAATCACGCTGAAGACGATGTTTGAAAACAGAATCATATAAAAGCTCGTTTTATACGAATTGTTTTTGAGGTTTATCGCTTTCTCTACTTTGAGAATCAAGATGAATCCAATTATCAAAATAATCATCAACACCATGGCCGCAACCGCAGACGTGGTGAAGCCGAAAAGAAACCGCGCCAGTATGATTAAAATGGCACTGATAACAGCTTGTGGCACTCCTATAAATAGAACAACCAACATAACCGGTATGAAACGCAAGTCGACCATCGTTTCAGAAGTTACTTGAATGGCAAAGAACATCAGTATATACCCCAATATTCCGCCCGCAATTCCATCAATCAACACCGAGCTAATATAGCGCTTTTTCTCTAATTCAAGCTTCATCCTTATTTGCATATAAATAAAAATTAATGAGAAAAGCACACAAAGGTTAATAAATAAATCCATCAATATTGTCGACAAAATAATCCTCCCTATACCTACGCATCTTTATGCTTAAGCCTTCCACTTTTGATGGTTTACCCAAGCATCCTGCTTTTCCTCAAATGAAAAATCCATGAAGCATTCCAAGTAATGTAAAAATGATCTAATGATCCCCAATTGCAATTAAACAATTTTTTGTATTCACCAATCCGAATAATGTATTTTTCAAATACACAAATGAGATGAGGAGGCCAACGATTCCACCCACAACAGTTGCGTCTACTAGACTGTCCGCGCCAGTCGCTTGCACGAGAATCGCAATAAAAAAGGAATTGATAAATGCCACAATCACCGAGACGACATACTTCAATGCAACTTTGCTTTGGTTCCCTTTACCTACCATGACGGTGTAATAGATTCCACCATAAATCATGTACAGAATACCACCAGCAAAAACCGTCTTGCAATTTAAAGCACTCAGGTCGATTATCATGCAACGCCTCCATTTCCCAGAAAAATTAATGGTTCCTGTGACATGCGATCGAGGTTAATCTTTAATGTATGTTTTATATACTTACCTCTATTACTATACTCTATTGCCTCCTTTTTTTACATATCCTGTACTATATTCTCATTTTTTTATAAGTATTTTTACACTATTTACCTATATAAAATATACTCCTCAAAAGATTATGCTATGTATGTTCTAGAACCACGTTCGTTATGCTAGGAATTATCTTTTATATGCCCCATAAACACGTTGAGCAAGCTTATGTCTTTTCTCGTGAAATTGTGTAATAAAACCACTTTATCGTTCAACTTTTTCCATTTGCAGAAGATGAAAATGGTATCATTACTAATAGATGATTATTCAGAAAACTTTACTACAGAAGGAGGTTTACGATGAGCCAGCATATCTTATCTCGAAACAATGTAAAAGTTACAGGTTCCGGGAAACAAACGATGATATTTGCTCCTGGTTTTGGCTGTGATCAAACGGTGTGGAGCTTGGTTTCCCAATCATTCGAAGAAGACTACCAAGTTGTCTTGTTTGATTATGTAGGACTTGGAAAATCCGATCTTACATTTTATGATCCAGCTAAATACAGTAAACTTTCCGGCTATGTAGAAGACGTCTTGGACGTTTGTTCCGCCTTAGATGTAAACAATGCTATACTAGTCGGCCATTCCGTTGGCGCAATGATTGGCATGCTCGCTTCCCTGCGCAAACCGGAACATTTCTCCCACCTTGTCATGATTGGACCATCCGCTTGTTATTTGAACGATCCTCCTAGCTATATCGGCGGTTTTGAAAAAGAGGACTTGCTAGGGTTGCTTGATCTGATGGCGAAAAATTACATTGGCTGGGCTAATATTTTTGCAGCGACCGCTTTGAACAATCCGGATTGCCCAGACATCGAAAAAGACATAGAAGATCGCTTTTGTTCGACCGACCCCGTCATCGCTCGTCATTTTGCAGAAGCTTGTTTTTTCACCGATAATCGTCCTGACTTATCAGAAGTGACGGTGCCTGCTCTTATTTTACAATGTGCAAATGACATCATAGCGCCTGTCTCAGCAGGAGAATATATGAAAGAATGCCTGCCGAACAGTACGATTAAGTATATGGACGCAATTGGCCACTTCCCGCATATGAGCCATGCGGATGAAACGATTCAATTGATCCGTGGATATTTAGCGGAAAATTCACAGAATCCGGCAAACAGAGATATAGGCGGGGTTACGTAATGGATGAACAATTAAACCAAGCACCTTGTGGATTTCTTATGCTTACAAATGACGGCCAAATCCTATCTATAAACGATACATTACTGCAAGCACTTAATCATTCGTCCAATGAGCTGATTGGCCAGCACATCAATGTCATTCTCACTAATTCGGCTCGGATGTTTTTCCAGCTTTACTTCACTCCACTTTTAAGTGCAAAGCATCAAGTAGAAGAAATGTATCTATCTTTAAATTCCAAAAGCGGTGAGGAATTACCTGTTCTTATGAACGCCAACCTAAAAAAACAACAAGATGAACAAGTGATTACGTGCATCATTGTTCCGATGCGCAAGCGAAATGAATACGAAAACCAATTATTGATAGCGAAAAAAACAGCTGAAGATGCTTTTAAAGAGAAGGAACAAGCCAATCTTAAATTAGAAGAGGCTATGAAAAATCTTGAAGCCAATCAAAAAGAATTACTCGAAGTGAACAAACAAAACCAGAAATATAATTTAGACACGTACCGGGAATTGCAGTTGGCTAAAAAAATCCAAGAGCAATCCTTGACGAAAGCCCTTTCTAACGACAGCATTCAAATTGAATCTCATTACAAGGCATCTAGTGGATTGTCCGGGGATATTTACGGTTTCTATAAGGTTAGCGATAATCAGTACGGCATTATCTTATTGGATGTAATGGGGCATGGTATTTCTTCTGCATTGATTACAATGTCCCTCCAATCCCTATTTCACCGCTTGATTTCGACCGGAGTTTCAGCGGATATGGTGATGAAAGAGTTAGACAGTCATTTACATACATTATTCCGCACCAATGAAAGTGTTTGGCATTATTGCACAGCTATTTATCTGTTCATTGATACTAAGGCGCAAACAATTGAATATGTTAATGCAGGACATCCTCCACTGCTTTATCAAGAGCC
>JBFIXY010000077.1:0-7257 GCA_041605655.1 Planococcus sp. (in: firmicutes)
CCGCTCGACTTGCATGTATTAGGCACGCCGCCAGCGTTCGTCCTGAGCCAGGATCAAACTCTCCATTATAGAGTAGTGTTGATTGCTCAATACTGCTGGCGTATCGCCGTCCGAAGACGCACGATTCGCTTTGATCTGCGTGAGCTGATCAGTAAGTTGTGCGCGGGCCGTTTTGCGCGGCCGTTGCTATTTGTTGACGTTTTGCTGTTCAGTTTTCAAGGTTCATGTTGTGTGCCGGTTGAATTGGCGACTTTTCAATATTACCAACTCTCTTTAAGAAAGTCAATAATATTTTTTAAATTTTTTCGCGTAATCAAGAAACCAAAAACACGACATCAATTAATATATCACCTCTCACCTTTCAGTGCAAGGATTATTTAATACAAAAATCCGGTTTGAGAAAGTTATTCTCAAACCGGATAAACATTTGTAAACTCTACCGCTAATTTTAGTCGCGTGAACGCATCTGAGGGAATAGAAGAACATCTCTTATAGAAGCCGAGTTAGTCAATAACATAACCAAACGGTCAATCCCTATCCCAAGCCCACCTGTAGGAGGCATGCCATATTCAAGAGCCTCAATAAAGTCATCATCCATTTCATGCGCTTCGTCATTTCCAGCTTCTTTTTCAATCAACTGAGCTTCGAAGCGCTCACGCTGATCGATTGGATCGTTCAATTCCGTAAAGGCGTTTGCATGTTCGCGACGGACAATAAACAGTTCAAAGCGATCTGTGAAACGTTCATCTTCAGGATTCTTTTTAGCTAATGGAGAGATTTCTACAGGATGTCCATAAACGAAAGTCGGCTGAACCAACTCTTCTTCTACACGTTGCTCGAAAAATTCATTGAGAATATGCCCCACTTCCATAGTAGGTTTCACTTCAATGTTATGTTCTTTCGCCAAAACATGCGCTTCTTCTTTCGTCATCTGCTTCCAGAAGTCCACTCCCGTGAATTCTTTTACAGCATCAGCCATGTGCAGACGCTTCCAACCCTGCGCTAGATTTATCTCATCTTCGCCATATTGCACCGTTGTCGTCCCTAGGACATCTTGAGCGATATGAGCAACCAGATTTTCAGTCAATTCCATAACATCATTGTAGTCTGCATAAGCTTCATAAAGTTCAAGCATCGTGAATTCAGGATTATGTCGCGTCGAAACTCCTTCGTTACGGAATACTCGGCCCACTTCATAAACCTTTTCCAAACCACCGACAATCAAACGCTTCAAATGAAGTTCGATAGCAATGCGAATGAACATCTGCATATCAAGCGCATTATGATGCGTAATAAACGGTCGAGCTGTCGCGCCACCCGCAATAGAGTGCAACATTGGTGTTTCGACCTCTAAGAAACCTTGGTCATCTAGGTAACGGCGCATCGATTGAATAATACGGCTACGTAGAATAAACGTCTCTTTGCTTGTTTCACTTGTAATCAAATCCAAATAGCGCTGGCGGTAACGTTGTTCGATATCCTTAAGTCCATGGAACTTCTCCGGTAGCGGACGCAAAGCTTTCGTCAAGAAGAAAACCTCTTTCGCTTTAATAGAGAGTTCTCCCACATTTGTTTTAAAGATAACCCCTCTTACCCCGAGAATGTCGCCAAGGTCAACTGTGTTGAAAAATTCATAAGATTCATCGCCTATAGCATCTTTGCGGACGTAGATTTGAATTTGACCTTTCAGATCTTGGAGATGTGCAAATCCAGCCTTCCCTTTTCCGCGCTTTGTCATGACGCGTCCGGCAATTACTACTTCTTGTGGATTTTCTTCAAGTTCTTCTTTTGAAAACCCATTATATTCGTTGGTGATTTCTTCTGAAAGGTGAGTACGTTCGAAACGTGAACCGAAAGGATCCATTCCGTTATCACGGAACGTCTGCATCTTTTGGCGTCTCACCAATACTTGGTCGTTTAACTCTTCTGACATGTCCTACACTCCTTTATTTTTCAACACCTTAATCTTTCATGTATTTCTCTATTGTACACAATTTTTTGCGGCGCTACATAAAAAAAGCTGCCACAAAGTTACGGCAGCTTTTATTTCGTATTAAACCGCGCTGCTGTTTTACCGTTCCCGAACAAATTCGTCAGCCCCGTTATAAGACTTCCATAACCGAACCCCTTGTTCAGGCGGCTCCGGCATTCCTTCAAGTGATGGATTTATTTCCATAAGCGGAATGAGCACAAAAGCTCGCTCGTGCATCCGCGGATGCGGAATGATTAACCTATCCGATTTTACTTGTTCTTTATTGTAAAGTAAAATATCAAGATCTATCGTCCTAGGTCCCCATCTCACGAGTCGCTCGCGATGCAACCGTTGTTCAATTTCCTGGCAGTAATCCAACAATTCCAAAACAGATAGCGAAGTCTGCACGTGGACGACCATATTCAAAAATGGCTCTTGCTCCGTAAAGCCAATCGGATCTGTTTCATATAAGGAAGAGATGGCCGCAACTTCGATGGACGAATGTCGCATCAGTAAACCGACCGCTTGCTTTAGCATAGCCAATCGGTCTCCGATATTCGAGCCGAGCGATAAGTAACTTTCGTTCATACGAATTCTCCGCGCGATAATTCGATGGCAACCGACCGGTAATGTCCCGGAATCGGCGGATCCGGTTTAACCATTTGGACACGCACGCCTTTTACAAGAGAGAATTGCGATAATATCCGGGACGCTACTTCTTCAGCAACCGCTTCAACAAGTTTTTTCGGCGGTCCTTCTACAACTGCTCGACACGCTTCATAGACTTCACCATAATGAACCGTGTATTCAAGCTCATCGGTTTTTCCGGCCTTCGACAAATCCACCGCTAGCGAAACCGTTAACCGGAAACGCTGCCCCAACTTGTTTTCTTCCGGGAATACTCCGTGATAGCCATAAAACTCCATATCATTCACGTGAATAAAATCCATCATTCCGCCTCCTTGTATTTCGTTTTTCCATTTAACACGTCCATCATACGTGCCACGCGACTTGTTTCTTTCACATCGTGGACGCGGACTATCTGACACCCGCGGTCGACACCAAAGCAGACGGTTGCAAGCGAGCCTTCAAGTCTCTCCTCCACTGGCAACTCCAGCACTTTTCCAATTAATGACTTTCGCGAAGTTCCAAGCAGCACTGGATATCCGAGCGCCACGAATTCTTCAAGGTGTTGCATCATCTCAATATTATGCATAAGCGTCTTGCCAAATCCGATTCCTGGATCAAGCCAAATCCGCTCTTTTTCAACACCTGCTTCAAGCGCTATTTGAATACTGTCATTGATATCTTTTTGGACGTCGCGCCAAAAATCTTGATACGATGCTTCATCACGATTATGCATCAAAATAATAGGCACTTTCCATTTTGCCGCAACTGCAGCAATAGCAGGGTCGTATTTCGCTCCCCATATATCATTAATGATATCCGCACCAGCCTCGACTGCCGCTTCCGCAACTGCCGCTTTATATGTATCAATCGAAATTAAAACGTCACATTCTTTTTTCAAAGCCTTGATAATGGGGACGACGCGACCAATTTCCACGTCATCGGAAACCATTGCATAACCGGGGCGCGTAGATTCACCACCCACATCAATAATGTCCGCCCCTTCTTCTATCATCTGACGCGCTCGCGACACCGCTTGTTCGACCGTTGTATACTTGCCGCCGTCAGAAAAGGAATCCGGCGTCACATTCAAAATGCCCATCACCCATGTTTTATTGGTAAGCTCCATTTCTCACACTCCAGCTCTTTGCCCTGTTATTGCCCGGGAAATATTTACTGCTTCCATCTTATCGCGAACCGCAGCATTTTCGCTATAAAAAAAGAGTGCGCAGATGCACACTCCAATTCATACCATTCACTTTTCTTCAAATTGATAAAGCGGTGTACTCAAATAACGTTCGCCGTTCGACGGGATAATCGCCAATACTTTTTTCCCTTTTCCAAGGCGCTTCGCAACTTGCAACGCTGCATAGATTGCCGCTCCAGAAGAAACACCACCCAGAATACCCTCTTCGCGTGCAGCTTTACGAGCTATTTCATAAGATTGATCATTCGTCACTTGAATGATTTCATCATAAATTTCGGTATCAAGAATTTCCGGAATAAAACCGGCTCCGATACCTTGAATTTTATGTGGACCAGGCTTTCCGCCTGACAACACAGGAGAGTCTGCAGGTTCCACTGCCACAATATGAATGTCTGGATAATGCTCTTTCAACACTTGTCCAGCACCAGTTATCGTGCCACCTGTACCGATACCGGCAATGAACGCATCTAATTGGTCGCCCATCGACTCTACAATTTCCGGGCCCGTTGTCAACTTATGAATCTCTGGATTTGCTTCGTTCTTAAATTGCTGAGGCATATACCAACCGTTCTCAGCAGCCAATTTTTCAGCTGTTTTAATGGCACCGTTCGGCCCATTCATACCGTCAACTCCTGGCGTCAAAACCAACTCCGCACCATAAGCGCGCAGGAGGTTGCGGCGTTCCATACTCATCGTTTCAGGCATGACCAAAACAGATTTATAGCCTTTAGCAGCCGCAATCATCGCAAGACCAATTCCCGTATTGCCGCTTGTCGGCTCGATAATCGTATCACCTTGTTTTATATTGCCATCTTTTTCAGCAGCTTCTATCATCGCTAACGCAATGCGGTCTTTTACACTACTGCCAGGATTGAAGTATTCCAATTTCAAGTAAACTTCTGCATCTTCAGTGCCAGTTAGGCGATTTAATCGGACAATGGGTGTTTGGCCTATCAATTCTGTAATTGAATTTCCTGTACGCGCCATCTTTAACACTCCTAATCCCAAGTATTTTTGTAAGCATTGATCTTTCTTTATCGTATCAACCTTATTCATTTCCTGTCAAATTGTACATACCAAAAAGGCACTCCCTCTCGGAAATGCCTTTTTGCTTTATTTTCCGTAAAACCATTCTGCGTCAAATTCTTTCCAGAATGCTTCCGGCGTTACCGATTGCGGCAATTGTTCCAGCGCCAGTTCTCGAGCGATATGTTCTTTGACTTCTTCAAATGAAAACGTTCTGCCGTTCTCTTTATCCACTACCGCGACAATTGCCAAGCGACCGCTTTGCAACGCTACTGTATCAGACCATTTACCCACTTCTACCGATTGCACGGCTTTTGCGATTGCAGGGTCGACCGCAGGCTGGTCTACTGAAATGTAACCAATGTCTCCTCCGAGACTGGCAGAAGCCGTATCAACAGATTTTTCTCGAGCCAACGCTTCGAAAGAGGATCCATTTTCAAGTTCTTCCAACGCTGCCTCGGCTTCACTTTTCGATTCGACTACCATTATACTCGTTCGGTACCCATCTTCGACGTCATAAAGTGCCTGGTTTTCTTTATAGAAATCTTTGATTTTCTGATCCGCCACCACAATATCTTTCGTCAAAACTTTTTCTAAAATTAATTGCGACTTTACATGTTCGCGCAACATCTCTTGGTTTTCCGAGTATAACGCCATATCTGTGCCATCTTGTGCCGTGCGCAGCATTGCAAGTTCGAGCTCGATTTCCTTGTCGCTGACTTTAATGTTGTATTCTTCCGCTGCAGTATTCATGACTTTTTGATTGACCAAACCAAGCAAGGTATCGCGGCCGTGCTGCTGTTCCATAGCCGCCATCCATTCCTGGCGCGTAATCGGTTCGCCTTTAACAGCTGCAACTTCTTCGCTCTTGGCTTCATTTGGCACAAGCCACGAAATAAACCACAGCAAATTACCAATAAACAATATCGCCAATAAGACCATTAGCGGTCCCGTTTTCAATCTTCTTCTTGGAGGACGCCCTGCAGTTGCCGGTGATGCAACAGGACGTTGCGGGTTACGCGTGTAGCTCATCGATCAACGCTTCCAATTCTGCTTTAGAATAATGATACGTTTGTAAACAAAAATGACATTGAGCTTCCGCCATTCCTTGTTCTTCGATCATTTCACGGATTTCCGTTTCACCAAGGCCCAAAATCCCTTCTGCGAAACGTTCTTTGGAACAATTACATTCAAAATTCACCGGCATTTTGTTTAAAATCTGTACGTTGCCTTCTCCAAGCACCTCTTCCAAAATTTCTTCAGGTGTCAAACCACGTTGAATCATCGTTGAAACCGGTTCGATCTTAGCTAATCTTTTTTCGATGGCTGTAATCGTTTCATCATCCGTATCAGGCATTAACTGAATAATGAACCCGCCTGCGGCAAGAATTGAGTTATCGGTATCAACTAGCACACCCAACCCGACTGATGATGGTACTTGCTCAGAAACCGCAAAATAATAAGTGAGGTCTTCTGCAATCTCACCAGAAACGATAGGCGTTTGACCTGTGAAGTTTTCTTTCATCCCAAGGTCTTTCACAATCGATAGCATGCCGTCTGTGCCGACCGCCCCTTTAACATTAAGCTTACCTTTAATAGAAGAGTCAATTTGAGTTTGCGGGTTCGTGACATAGCCACGCACTTTGCCATCCGCATCGCTATCCACCAAGATGGCGCCAATCGGTCCTCCACCTTGAATTTTCAATGTTACTTTGTCTCCACCCTTTAACATGGCACCAAGCATAACGCCCGCAGTCATTGCGCGTCCTAACGCAGCAGATGCTGTCGGCCACGTTTGGTGTCGGCGCTGCGCTTCTGCTACCGCTTCGGTCGCATCAGCAGCAAATGCACGAACGCTACCGCCAAAACCTAGTCCACGTACTAAATAATCTCCCATATCACTCGTTCCCTTCTAACGCCTGATTGCGTTTGTAAATTAAATAAAGGCCCTTCAAAGTTAAAAACGGATCCACTTTGTCAATCAGCGACGATTCTGTCGCAATGAGCGATGCCATTCCGCCTGTCGCGATAACAGTCGGTTTTTGCTTACTTTGCAATTTCATGCGCGTAATGATACCTTCCGCTTGCCCCACATAACCGTAGACAATTCCAGCCTGCATCGCGGATACTGTATTTTTCCCAACGACATTTGCCGGACGGGCAATTTCAATGCGCGGCAATTTCGAGGCCCGATTATACAATGCCTCCGTAGAAATTCCGATGCCTGGCGCAATTGCCCCACCCATATATTGTTGGAATTCATCAATAAAACAATAGGTAGTTGCCGTTCCAAAATCGACAATAATTAATGGCGTGCCGTATTCATGGATGGCTGCGACTGCATTGACAATCCGGTCGGCTCCAACTTCACGCGGGTTGTCGTATTTAATATTGAGGCCCGTTTTTACACCCGGCCCTACAATTA
>JBFIXY010000078.1:0-7248 GCA_041605655.1 Planococcus sp. (in: firmicutes)
GCGTTGTGAACTTGGTTGTCGAAGTTTATAAAGATTTTGACATCAAAGATTATTCATTCCGCGTTTCTTACCGCGATCCCGTGGACAAAGAAAAGTATTTCGATGACGATGCAATGTGGAACCGCGCACAAGCAATGTTGAAAGAAGCAATGGACGAGCTTGGATTGGATTACGTTGAAGTGGAAGGCGAAGCTGCTTTCTACGGCCCGAAATTAGACGTTCAAGTCAAAACAGCACTTGGCAAAGAAGAAACATTGTCGACTGTGCAATTGGATTTCCTATTGCCGGAGCGCTTCGACCTTTCGTATATTGGAGAAGACGGCAAGCAGCATCGTCCGGTCGTTATCCACCGCGGCGTCGTTTCGACAATGGAACGTTTCGTGGCATTCTTAATCGAAGAATACAAAGGCGCATTCCCAACATGGCTTGCACCGGTTCAAGTAGAAGTCATTCCGGTTTCGTTGGATGCTCACAGTGCATACGCGAAAGAAGTGCAAGAGAAGCTTCAATCGTATAAATTGCGCGTCGACATCGATGAGCGCGACGAAAAGCTTGGCTATAAGATTCGCGAAGCTCAAATGCAGAAAGTTCCTTACATGATTGTCATCGGCGACAAGGAACTGGAAAGCGGTTCAGTCAACGTACGTAAATACGGTGAACAGCAATCTGAAAGCATGCCGTTTGACGACTTCTTGAAAATGATTCAAAGCGAACTTCGCTAAACAAGTTGACATGCAAGCGCACGCGTGATATTATAGTTTAGGTTATAGAATACTTATATGTGCAAAGCAGGAGCACCCGCTTCTCACCTGATCGACCGATTGTTGGCAGGTATACACGATTGACTACTACACGCTTGCGTGTTGTCATATTATGCGGGTGGACCTCTGTGGTCCACCCGCTTTTGTTTTGGATCGGAACCTGTAAGCCGGCAATCGTCGGTTCGAGCATTTAAGATATTCGCGACACTATCCGGAGGTGGATTAATATTAGCAAAGACATTAATGTAAACGAAGGTATTCGTGCACGTGAGTTACGGGTTATTGATCAGAACGGTGAACAACTCGGCATTAAAACACGTAACGAAGCACTTGAAATTGCTACACGTGTCAACTTGGATCTTGTTCTAGTGGCTCCTCAAGCTAAGCCGCCGGTCGCACGTATTATGGACCACGGGAAATTCAAGTTCGAACAACAGAAAAAAGATCGTGAAATCCGCAAGAATCAGAAAGTCATCGTTGTCAAAGAAGTGCGCCTAAGCCCTTCAATTGACGAACACGATTTCAACACGAAACTTCGCAATGCGATCAAGTTCCTTGAAAAAGGCGACAAAGTAAAAGCTTCAATCCGTTTTAAAGGCCGTGCGATCACGCACAAAGAAATCGGACAACGCGTCCTTGAACGCTTCGCAGAAGCATGCAAGGAAGTCGCGACGGTTGAACAGCGCCCTAAAATGGACGGCCGCAGCATGTTCTTGATGCTTGCACCAGTCAACGAGAAAGAATAAGAGATTATCGTTTAGGAGGAATTCGAAATGCCGAAAATGAAAAGCCATAGCGGTGCGTCAAAACGTTTCAAAAAAACGGGTACTGGTAAAGTAAGACGTAACAGCTCACACACTAGCCACTTATTTGCAAACAAATCAACTAAGCAAAAGCGTAAACTTCGCAAAGGGAAACTTGTTTCTTCAGGCGATTTGAAACGCATCAAATCATTGATCTACAACATGAAATAAGAAAAATACTTGCGCCCCTGAAGGTTTGACAGGTATAAGACGGAGGGGGCAACGCAGCGCTTATTGCTGCTTTGACATTTCGACTTATGATCCGAGAATCTGGGCGTTGGAATTTGGACCCGAACAAAAAATCGAATTTTTTATATTCAAGCAGGAGGTAATGAATTATGCCACGCGTAAAAGGCGGAACAGTGACGCGCCAGCGTCGTAAGAAGGTCATAAAATTAGCAAAAGGGTATTATGGTGCTAAGCACATCCTTTTCAAAGTAGCAAACCAACAGGTGATGAAGTCAGGTAACTATGCTTACCGTGACCGTCGCAACAAGAAACGTGATTTCCGCAGATTGTGGATCACTCGTATCAACGCGGCTGCTCGTATGAACGAGATCTCTTACAGCCGTTTGATGAACGGTCTTAAAGTTGCCGGCATCGACATCAACCGTAAAATGCTTGCTGAAATCGCTGTAACTGATGCAGCTGCTTTCACAGTATTGGCTGACCAAGCTAAAAAAGCTTTGAACAAATAAGATAAGCTTTACAATAAGAAAAGACTGGCGAGTTTTCGCCAGTCTTTTTTATATGATAGAGGAGGATTCATCATGTTTTTAATCATCGCAGGATATTTCTTAGTAATGTCACTACTGGCGTTTCTCATGATGGGAATGGATAAGAAGCAGGCGCAGCGCAGAGGACAGCGGATTTCTGAAAAAAACCTCTGGTCCGTTGCCATTTTCGGAGGCGGCATTGGTGCATATGCAGGGATGATGACGTTTCGGCATAAGACGAAACACACAAACTTCCGCGTCGGCTTTTTAATGCTGGCGGTAATTGATGCAGCACTTCTCGTCTGGAGCTATCAGACATTCGGGTAAAGGGTTAAATTACCCTTCTTTATTCATCAACTGACCGATAGGGCTTTTCCAATCGATATTCGCATTCGGGTAATTCATGTGAATCTCTTTTTCAAGGAAGGCGAAATCTTCTTTCGAAAAGCCCTGCAATTTGGCAGGATCCTCAGTCCACACAAAAATTGATACAACTTCAAACGCATCCTCTGTCGTTCCCAAATATTTTTCCCCTTCAAACAACACACCGTGCAGCGCAATAAAGAAGTTTTTCTGTACATTGTTAACGTCGTCGTAGAAATAATAATTGCCAGTTTCGATGGCTGAATCGATTTTTCGTCTAGGGTCCACAATAAAGCGGATCAACCGGTAAAAGAAGTATATGATCAATGCAATAATAATCAAACGAATTAAAAAAGCCATGAAAAATCACCCTCTCTTCCTAAGTTCTACTGTATAATACGAACGAAAGAGGCGATAGTTTCAAGATATTATCAGGAAGAGGAGTGTTACGATGAATTTGCAAAAATTATTCAAAATGCAAGAAGAACTCGATCGTTTTATTCAGTCGAATCAAGGGTTTAATGAAGATGTCTTCCAGAAAAAAGGACTTGCCTTATTGGTTGAATTGGCTGAATTGGCGAATGAAACGCGCTGTTTTAAATTTTGGAGCCAAAAAGGTCCATCAGAGCGCGAAGTTATTTTGGAAGAGTATGTCGATTCAATTCATTTCTTATTGTCTCTCGGCAATGAAAAACACTTAAGTATGCTGGAAGAATGGCCGGAGCGCATGAGTGAAAGCGACTTGACGGAGTTATTCATCGGCACGCAGCGCGCGATCCTTACTTTTTTGGATGATTATTCGGTGTCTAATTATCACCGCATATGGAGTTGGTATGGCGGAATCGCGGAAGAACTCGGATTTTCCTACGAAGACATCATCGACGCCTATATGTCGAAAAACCAAACCAATTACGACCGTCAAAAAGAAGGCTATTAAACGAATTTTTTGATAATGTAACGGCTTTCATTTATAATAAAAGAGTGTAACTATTTAGGAGGTCGAAATAATGAGCAAAATGGACGCAACAACTGATATGTTGAAAGAATTGACGGATGCAAACGGTATTCCGGGCAATGAGCGCCAAGTGCGTGAAGTGATGAAGAAATACATAGAACCTTTTGCTGATTCCATCGAAATGGATGGTTTGGGCGGCTTGATCGCGAAAAAGGAAGGCGTAGCTAATGGCCCCAAAATCATGGTCGCAGGACATTTGGATGAAGTCGGATTCATGATTTCCAAAGTCGACGACAAAGGCTTTTTACGCTTCCAAACAGTTGGCGGCTGGTGGTCGCAAGTTATGCTCGCGCAACGAGTAACAATCACGACGCGCAGCGGCAAGGAGATCACAGGTGTGATCGGTTCTAAACCGCCGCATATCCTGTCACCGGAAGCGCGCAAAAAGCCGGTTGAAATTTCGGATATGTTCATCGATATCGGCGCATCGTCGCGTGAAGAAGTGAAAGAATGGGGCGTTACACCTGGAGATATGGTCACGCCGTATTTCGAATTCTCGGTGATGAACAACGAGAAATTATTATTAGCGAAAGCATGGGACAACCGTATCGGCTGCGCCATCGCAATCGATGTATTAAAAGGGCTGAAAGGCGTTGACCACCCGAACGTCGTGTACGGAGTTGGCACGGTGCAAGAAGAAGTCGGCCTGCGCGGAGCACGTACAGCTGCGGCTAAAATCCAACCGGACATCGGTTTCGCTGTTGACGTCGGTATTGCAGGGGATACACCTGGAATTACCGAAAAAGAGTCGACAAGCAAAATGGGCGCTGGTCCACAAATCCTATTGTTCGACGCTTCCATGGTATCGCATCGCGGTTTGCGCGAGCTAGTCGTTGATACGGCTGAAGAAGCAGGAATCCCTTATCAGTTTGAAACAATCGCAGGCGGCGGAACAGACGCTGGCTCGATTCATTTAACAGCTAATGGTGTACCGTCGTTGTCTATCGGTGTAGCTACTCGTTACATCCACTCGCACGCAGGCATCCTGCACCGCGACGATTACGAGAACGCTGTGAAGTTGATTATTGAGGTTATTAAGAAGCTCGACAAAGATACAGTAGCTCGTATTACATTTGAATAATGGAATAGCGAAAGGGCCCCTCGTCAATTGGTGAGGGGTTTTACTCGTTTGTTTGCACATGGCTGGAAGGAAATTTCTCCAGTAGTAGCTGCATGTATAGAGGAGGAAACTGAATGATATATGAATATTTTCTCGTGTTTTTGGGAGCGGCAATACCATGGATGGAAATCGCACTTGTCATCCCGTTAGGAGTAGTATGGGGACTCTCCCCGTTCTGGGTGATGGTGGTGGCTTTCGTCGGCAACTTCCTCACGGTGCTTGCGCTGATCATCGGTTTTGATAAATACAAAAACTGGCACCAACGCCGTCAAGAAGCGAAAGGCAAAGCACCATCGAAAAAAAGTGAACGCGCCAAAAATATTATGAATAAATATGGATTACCTGGACTCGCATTATTAGGTCCAATCGTGATTGGTACGCATATTGCTGCCTTTATCGGGATGACGCTAGGGGCGTCAAAACGTAACACCACATTGTGGCTGACATTCAGCATCGCTTTGTGGACATTGGTATTCGGAATCGGCGCTGCATGGGGATTCGATTTATTCACATCCTAATAGGTACAGTCTAACGCCCGTCGAATCTACCCGGGCGCTTGCGCTTTTCTGTGATGTCTAGCTCCGGTGCCTAGGCCTTCGAGGTCGCTTCGGACTTGACCCGAATGGCAAAAAGCGCCATTCAGTCCAAATCCTCCAGCGCTTATCGGGCCTAGCAAGGCACCTACGCTTTTCTATGTCCAGACTCCAGCGCCCAGATTCTCGGGGTCGTAAGCCGTGCCGGCTGTGCGGCTGAAAAAATGCCGCTTCGCCAGCCCGTCTTACGCCCGTCGAGTCTACCCGGGCGCTTGCGCTTTTCTATGATATAATTAACCCATTCTGGAATAAAGGCGTGAACGATATGAAGAGAATTGAATCAGTCCAAAATTCACTTGTGAAGCATTGGAAAAAGCTAGGGACGACGCGGAAAGAACGCGATAAATTTGAAGAATTTTTAGTCGAAGGATTTCATTTGACGGAAGAAGCGTTAAAGAAAAAAGACTTGGTCAAGGCGGTCATTGTGCGTGAAGGTGTCGACATTCCAGCGTCGTGGGACATATCGGATGTTCCCCAATACTCGATCACTGCCGCAGTGGCGAAAGAGATTTCGGAAACGGAACATTCGCAAGGCATTTTCGCGCATTGCGCGCAGCCGGAGTTCGGTGAAGATGAACAAAAATCATGGAGCAAATTATTGTTAATCGATGCAGTCCAGGATCCTGGCAATGTCGGTACGATGATCCGAACAGCAGCGGCGAGCGGCATTGACGCGGTCGTGCTTGGAAAAGGCTCGGCTGACGCGTACAACCCGAAAACAGTTCGTTCGGCGCAAGGATCGAACTTTCAAATTCCTGTGGTCAAAGGGGAATTGTCTGAATGGATTCCTGTATTAAAAGAGCAAGGCGTTCGAGTGTTCGGCACGTCGCTGCTTCACGCAACGCCTGTGCACGAAGCAGAGACGCAAGAAAAGTTCGCGCTAATGGTTGGCAATGAAGGCAGTGGCGTGGATCCGGTTTTATTGCAACAGACAGATGAAAATTTGGTGGTGCCGATTTATGGCGATGCTGAATCGCTGAATGTAGCAGTAGCAGCCGGCATTTTGCTTTATAGTTTAGTTCCAAAAAACTAAATTTGATAAAGCGGTATAGATTTCGTATAATAAAAGAGTAAATAATGAACAGCATCGACCGGGAAAAGTATGTTGCCAGTATGCATCTAAGGGATTCTGCACCTTGACTGAAAGTGTGGAAATGCAAAGGCTTCAGAAGTTCACCCCGCGAGCTGCCTGATGGGACCAGCAGAAATGCTGTAAAGTCGGGCCGGTGAAGAGCCGTTATGTAAATGAGTGATTGCGCTTGCGCATTAACTAGGGTGGTACCGCGAATAATGCCTCGTCCCTTTTTGGGACGGGGCTTTTTTATGTTTAAAGGAGGAGAAAAAATGGAAGCACAATTGAATGCGTTAAAAACAGAAGCTTTGGAAAAAATCGCAGCTTCAACAAATGTAAAAGAATTGAACGGTGTGCGCGTAGCATACCTTGGTAAAAAGGGACCAATCACCGATTTATTGAAAGGCATGGGGAAATTGCCTGCTGAAGAGCGTCCGAAAATGGGGGCTTTGGTGAATGTTGTCCGTGAAGAAGTAACGGCATCATTAGAAGAGCGCATGGCCATTCTCGAAGAGCAAGCAATCAATGAAAAATTGCAAAGCGAAACGATTGATGTGACCTTACCAGGGCGTCCGGCGCAATCAGGGAACGCACATCCATTAACACGCGTCGTTGAAGAAATTGAAGACTTGTTCATTTCAATGGGCTACGAAATTGCAGAAGGCCCTGAAGTGGAAAAAGATTATTACAACTTCGAAGCATTGAACTTGCCAAAAGGCCACCCTGCTCGTGATATGCAGGATTCCTTCTATATAACAGAAGACATTCTATTGCGCACGCACACGTCTCCAGTTCAAGCGCGTAC
>JBFIXY010000079.1:0-7224 GCA_041605655.1 Planococcus sp. (in: firmicutes)
ATCATTGGCAATGTTCGGGTTGGAAATATCAACTTTTTTGCCACGTACACGAATTTCGCCGCCTTCAGGTTGGTATAGCCCGAAAAGCACGTTCATCAATGTCGATTTCCCGGCTCCATTTTCACCTAACAATGCATGAATTTCGCCTTTTTTCAATTGAAGCGTAATATCATCATTGGCGACGAATTTCCCGAACTCTTTTCGGATATTGAGCATTTCAATAACATATTCCATTTCCATTGTTTTCACTCCCTCGAAAACTGGTGACTTATTTTGAATTGACTTTGCATCGCTTTGAAAATTGATACAGGAAAGGCTTTCAATGCTAAAAACCTTTCATCTATCAATCTGTTTTAGAGCAAAAAAAATCATAAAGACCGGTTTACCCGGTCTTTATGATGACCGTATCAATAGAGATTATTCAGACAAAGTTTCTGGTACTTTAATTTCTCCACTTGCAATTTTCGTTTTGAACTCTTCGATTTGAGCCATTACGTCTTCAGGAATCGCTCCGCGAGAATCCGCAAGATCTACACCTTCGTCAGCTAAACCGTAAACTGTAGTTTCGCCGCCTGGGAAGTTGCCTTCTTTAGCTTTGTTTGAAATATCCAAAACAGCTTTGTCAACGCGCTTAAGAACTGAAGTCAATGTTACGTTCGTATCGCCAACTTTTCCTTCTTCGTATTGGTCAGCATCTACGCCGATAACCCATACGTTTGCATCTGCATTTGCTTCTTTGCGTTCTTTAGCTTCTGTGAATACACCGTTACCAGTTCCGCCAGCTGCGTGGAAAACGATATCAGCGCCAGAATCATACATAAGAGCAGCAGTAGATTTACCTAATTCCGCTTTATCAAAAGCACCTGTGTACTGAGCATCTACTTGAATCGATGGATCTACAGCTTCAACACCAGCTTTGAATCCAGCTTCAAAACGTTCGATAACCGGAATGTCCATACCACCGACAAATCCAACTTTTTTCGTTTCAGTCATCAATGCAGCCGCAACACCCGCAAGGAATGCACCTTCTTGTTCTTTGAACAAGACGCTTGCTACGTTTGGAGCATCAACAACAGCATCAATGATTGCGATTTGAGCATCTGTTTGCTGAGCTGCGATTTCTTTAACCGCACCTTCCATCAAGAAGCCGATTCCGAAAACAACATTAAAGTCGCGACGGATTAACTTGTTCAAGTTCGTGTTGTAATCAGCATCTGATTTAGACTGAAGGTAATCGATTCCGCCATCGCCTTTTTCAAGACCGTTTTCTTCGCCAAACATTTGCAAACCAGCCCATGCTGATTGGTTGAATGATTTATCATCAACGCCCCCAACATCAGTAACCATTGCAGCAGAGAAGTTGCTTGTCTCTTTTTCGCCTTCTGTACCGCCAGTTGTTTTTTCTTCGTCGCTGCCGCATGCTGCTAGCATTGTGCTCGCTGCAAGCATTACTGAAAGTCCTAAAGCAAATTTACGTTTGATCAATGTGATAACCCCCAAGGTAATTTTTGATAGTAGCAGGAATTTGCCGTTTTACACTCGTTTGCGAACTACATGAAAACTAAATTTATCAGCTCTAAAGTAGTTCTTTGAATAAAGTACCACACGATCGTCCTCATCATAGTGGAACTGTTTTAACTCGAGTAATGCAGTTTCCGGATCGCATTCCAAAATCGGTGAAGCCTGATCATGGTATCCAGTTGGATCGATGAATGTGACCGCATACGAAATGTGGATGTCCCCGGACTCCTCAATAGCTGAGAAGATGGAGCTTTCTTTGCGCCCGAGAAAATCATTCGGCAAATAGCTCGAAGGAACTTTATCGATGCAATAAACAACAGGCTCCCCGTTTGCCGTTCGGACGCGTTCAATAGTAATAATTGAGTCATCTTCTTCACAATGAAAGCGTTTTATATCTTCTTCAGAACAAGGAGCCTCATGGGTGCTGAGGTAAACAGCACCGGGCTCCATGCCTGCGTGGCGGATCATATCTGAGACACTGGTCAATTGTTCGATACCCGATGAAAATACCGGTTTCGCGTTGACGAACGTGCCTACACCATGACGCCTCACGATGATATTGTCTTCTTCCAACAGCCGCAATGCTTCTCTAAGAGTAGCGCGGCTGACTCCAAGTGTCTTGGCCAACTCGAATTCGGATGGTAACTTCTCTTTCTCTTTGTACAATCCGGCAGCAATATCCTGCTTCATGCGGTCAATAACTTGAAGATACAAAGCACGATGATCCGATTTTATTGTCATACGATTCACCACCAATGACAGAGATCAGAGTTCAGACATCTGATGTAAAACATTCCTACTAATCAAAATTACTATAACATTAAATCAAAATGAAATAAATAGTCTTTTGTCGAATTTTGCGATTTCATTACAAACATTTAAAAAATTTTAATCAATTTGTCATAAAAAAAAGCCGGAAGATTTAATAATCTTCCTGCTTTTGAACTAAAACAGTCCGTGGTTTACTGCCTTCATAAGGACCGACTACCCCACGCTGCTCCATTTGGTCTATAATACGGGCTGCACGGGAATACCCGACACGGAACCTTCTTTGAAGCATTGAAACAGAAGCTGTCTGCATTTCCGTTACCAATTGTACAGCTTCGTCGTAAATTTCGTCTGTTTCTTCATCAATTGCTGTTTCATCCACTTCAGTGGGAATCATATCTTCTTGATATTGCGCTTTTTGTTGTTCAATCGCGAAATCTACCACTTTCTCAACTTCAGAATCAGACAAGAAAGCTCCTTGTACGCGGACGGGTTTGGATTGTCCAGCGCCCAGGAATAGCATATCCCCTCGACCGAGTAACTTCTCAGCGCCGCCCATATCAAGAATCGTCCGTGAATCGATTGCAGATGATACCGCAAATGCGATTCGAGACGGGATATTCGCTTTAATAACACCGGTAATAACGTTAACGCTTGGACGCTGCGTTGCGATAATGAGATGAATACCAGCTGCCCGTGCCATCTGTGCCAAGCGTGTAATGGCGTCTTCCACTTCGTTTGAAGCAACCATCATCAAATCAGCAAGCTCATCGACAATAACTACGATAAACGGCAATTTCGGATGTTTTTCTTCGTTTTCTTCATTGAAGACCCGAACATATTCGTTGTAGCCTTCGATGTTGCGCGTTCCTGTATGGGAAAATAATTCATAACGCCGCTCCATTTCGGAAACGATTTTCTTCAACGCTTGAGCTGCTTTCCGAGGATCGGTGACCACAGGCGCTAGTAAATGCGGAATACCGTTATAAACGTTCAATTCAACCATTTTCGGATCGATCATCATCATTTTCACTTCATGTGGTTTAGCCCGCATAATAATACTTGTAATAATGCCATTAATGCACACCGATTTCCCGCTTCCCGTCGAACCGGCAACGAGCAAATGCGGCATTTTGTTCAGTTGGGTCATCACGGCTTGGCCAGTGACATCGCGTCCTAAACCAAACAGCAATTTGGCATCGGGTTTGTTATTTTCTTCTGACTCCAATACTTCGCGCAATGACACAATCGCTACTTCGGAGTTCGGCACTTCGATACCGATTGCAGATTTTCCTGGAATCGGTGCCTCAATACGAATATCTCTCGCTGCAAGCGCCAATGCCAAATCATCGTGTAAACTGACAATTTTGCTCACTTTAACACCTGTATCCGGCAATACTTCATATTTCGTTACCGCTGGACCGAGGTGGACCTGGGTCACTTTTGCACGTACACCGAAACTTTGGAATGTCTTTTCAAGCTTTTTAGCATTTTTTTGAATGCCAGCGTATTCTCCACTCTGGTCGCTTTGCGGAGGCATATCAAGTAAATCAATCGGCGGTAATTGGTATTCTTCGTTTTCCAACTCTTCTGCCGTACTCATTAAATTCACTTCGCCCAAGTCAGAAGTTTGTTCTGCTTCTTCTGGTGCAGCTTTTACAACTTCCGGTTTTCTCGGCTTTACATTTTCAGTAAATGCAGAAATGATCGGCTCTTCTGTTTGCATATCAAAACTTTGGACTTCCGGAGTTTCGTCCACTTCATCGTAGGTTAATGCATCATCAGCAACGAAATCCTGCTCGGACGAATCAGCTCGTACTTTTCGACGAGTCGCCGACTTGCGTTTTGGTTTATCTTGTTTAAACCGGTTCATGACGCCATCCAGCACCGGACGCATGCTTGGCATTTTTTCAGCTAAATACGGAGCTGCTGCTTTGCCAGTCAACATAATTGCGCCGATCGACAATAGGATGATTGCAATAATCCATGTACCAGCCGTATCAAATAGCACATGGAACATCGCGTATAATAATGCCCCTAATATGCCCCCACCGCTAGCTGTATAGGTTTGCCAAAGCGAACCGGTGATTTTAGTCGCTTTTATCGTTTCAGCTAATACATTGTCTGATGTGATCGGCAAAATCGAACCTGATGCCCAGACCAAATGGCAAATCAACAAAATGCCGGTCAACACAAACAAACCGCTTGAAACAATTTTCAGGCGTGGTTTTGGCCAGCTGCGCTTGACCATGACATAAATGGCAACCACCAGCAAAATGAACGGCACGAAAATAGCCAAATACCCCGTCACTAGTTCCGCGGTGTTTAATAGCATTTTGCCGATAATGCCAAGCTGGAATGCCATAAGCACGGATACACCGATCAGCAATAGCCCGATTACTTCATACCAAATCATTGACATCGGCTGCTTCTTTTTCGAAGCCGGCTTTTTCTTAGCAGGTGTTTTTCTCTTTGCCTGAGCCCGTGGCATTAAGATCCCTCATTTCCTCTAAATTGAAAAAGGATTTCCTCCGATTAGATCGGTCCGGAAATCCTTTCACCTGTTTCTCTCTTAGTACTCCATAATAATCGGAATGATCATTGGGCGACGCTTTGTTTGCTGGAATAAATAAGAATTCAATGTGTCGCGAATTTCCTGTTTGATGTTATTCCATTCAAACGCATCTTTTACTACGTATTTGTCTACTACTTTGCGGACCAATTGTGTGGATTCTTCCATCAATTGCTCTGATTCACGAACATAAACAAACCCGCGTGAAATCATTTCAGGACCTGATGCGATTTTCTTCTCTTTGCGGTTCAAGGTCACAACGACGATGAATATGCCATCTTGTGACAATAGCTTGCGGTCGCGCAAAACGATGTTCCCGACGTCGCCGATGCCGATGCCGTCAATTAAGACATTCCCTGCAGTAACGCGTCCACTCATGCGGACTTTTCCAGCCTTGTATTCAACGATATCGCCTTTGTCAGCGATAAAGATATCGGACTTCTGCATGCCCACCTGCTGCGCCAGTTTTGAATGGGCAATCAGCATTTTGTATTCACCTTGAATCGGGATGAAATACTTCGGTTTCATCATGTTCAACATCATCTTCAAATCTTCTTGGCTGCCGTGTCCAGATACGTGAACTTTCTTATCGGAAGTAAGAACTTTCGCTCCGGCTTTCGCTAATTTGTTCATCGTTTGGAACATCGGAACTTCCATGCCAGGTGACGGCGTAAACGTGATCAATACCGTATCTGTGTCTTTGATCTTCACGTCTTTATGCTGCTTGCGAACCATTTTGTCCAATGCTTCAAGCGGCTCACCTTGGTTACCTGTAACAATGATAACCACTTCATCGTCACGGTATTGTTCAAGGTCTTTCAAAGAAATGACCGTATCTTCCCCAACTGTTAGATAACCAAGACGCAATCCGACTTCGTAGCTGCTTTCAAGGCTTTTTCCTGCAACCGCTACTTTTTTGCCAGTTTTTTGTGCAAGGTCGAAAACTTGTTGGATGCGGATAAAGTTCGAAGAATACAATGAAACTAAAATCCGCCCTTCTGCTCCAAGGAACGCCGTGTGTAAATGATCATATACAACTGTTTCAGAAGTCGTATACCCTGGACGTTCCGCTTCAGTCGAATCGGATAATAGGAATAATACGCCGTCATCGCCCAACTTCGCCATTTTTGAAATGTCTGGACGGTAGCTGCCTCTTACTGATTGGTCGAATTTAAATTCGCCTGTGTGGACAATAGCGCCTTCTGAAGTATGGAATACAACGCCGAATGCATCCGGAATACTATGTGTTGTATGGAAAAATGTTACGTGCGTTTTATCGAAATTCATGCGGCTTTTGTTTGTCACTTCAAAGAACTTGACGTGTTTCAACGAACCTTGTTCTTTAATATGTTCTTTTGCCAAGGCGATCGTCAATTTCGATCCGTAAACCGGCGCTTGGATTTTTTTCAATAAGTAGGCAATCGATCCGATTGCATCTTCGTGGCCATGCGTTAAGAAAATTCCTTTTACACGGTCTTTGTTTTCTTCCAAGAATGTCATGTCTGGAATGACGATATCGATTCCGAGCATTTCATCTTCTGGGAACATAAGGCCGCTGTCTACGACGAACAGGTCCTCATCAATTTCAATTACGTACATTGCTTTACCGATTTCACTGACCCCGCCTAGCGGGATAACTCTAATTACTTCGTTTTTAATTTTACTCAATTTATTTCCTCCTAAATTTTACCCGTACATATCCATAGACTTTATTATACGGGAATTTCAGGTAACAGTCCAAAGAAAAAACAAACCGGGTTTTTGCCCGGTTTGTTTGGAGTGTTATCGCTGAGGCTCGTAAGCCGTTAAATGATGTTTTGGTCGATCATCGATTCAGCAATTTGAACCGAATTAAGCGCTGCGCCTTTTACTAAATTATCAGATACGATCCACAGGTGGAAGCCTTGTGGATTGTCGAGGTCCTGCCGGATTCGTCCAACAAACACTTCGTCCATGCCAGCGGTCATCAAAGGCATCGGATACACTTGGTTTGATGGATCATCCATCAACTCAACACCTTGTCCGTTAGCAATTGCTTGCTTCACTTCTTCAATTGTCGGAGTACCTTCAAGCTCTACATAAACAGACTCGGAATGGCCCGTGACAACCGGCAAGCGAACACATGTCGCAGCAACTGCCAATTGGTCATCGTGCATGATTTTTTTCGTTTCGTTAATCATTTTCATTTCCTCGTACGTATAGCCATTGTCGGTGAATTTATCGATTTGTGGAATTGCATTGAATGCAATCGGATAATGACGGTCAGCCGATTTCACCGGCAGTGTATTCGCCTCTGCATTTTTCGCATTATCAAAATCAGCAGATTGCCTTTTCAGCTCATTAATCGCACCGATACCCGCTCC
>JBFIXY010000080.1:0-7206 GCA_041605655.1 Planococcus sp. (in: firmicutes)
CTGCCAATGGCGATTTTCGGCAAACTCGAAAAGGATGCCATTATGCCAACCGATTGCTAAACCAGTTGGACCGGAAGCCTGCGAAATGGCCTCTTGGGCAAGTATGTATTCGTATAAGCCGAAACCTTGACCGCCGTATTCTAGTGGCAGTGTCAGTGTGTGGTAATCGATATTCTTCAGATCTTGGATGTTCTGGTCAGGAAACGAGCCGATGGAATCGAGTTCAGCTTCTCGTTTTTCGAAAGTTTCTTGCAAGGCATGAATCTTTCCGACCAGCTTTTGCTGTTGGGGTGTTTTTAATAGAGGATCCATAAAAAGCTCCTTTCGGTACGTGTTTTTAAAACCATAACACGAAAAACCGCCAAAGCATGTATAGCGTGCTTTGGCGGTTTTATGAATTTATTCTGCTGCTAGTTCTGGGGTTCCTGTTTTTTTGATGTCAGCCCAGATCAAGGCGGCAACTAGGAACAAGCCTAGGTAGCCGACAATTGGGTAAAACAGATTGACGAGTTCGGTAAAGCCGACAAAGCTTAACGCGAACGCTGTCATACAAATGATCACGACGAATATCTTGAATTTTGACGTGCCTGATTGATAAAAACGAGCGGCAAAAGCATAAAGCATACTGACGCCGGTATTAAAGATCATGCCGAACAAAATAAGTGACATGAAAATACCCAATGCCGGTGAAATGTCATTGGCAATTTTCAGCATCGGCATGTCAGAACCGCCAACTACATCGATTTTCGAAAAAATGGCTAAATGGCTGAGCATGATTAAGACTCCGAGCCCGAGACCGCCGATCAAGCCGCCTCTTGCTGCCACTTTTTCATCCTTTTCGGTGCTGCCCATAACAATGGACATGGAAGCTCCGACCGCGATATTGAACGATGCATAATTGATGGCGGATAGAATCCAATTCGGAACAGCCGACAATTGCTTTTTGGCGATTGGATCCAGAGCTGTAAACGACTGATCCATTGTCAAGAGACTGTATATGGTTAAGCCAACGACCATCAAGATGAGAAAAGGAGTTATGCTGCCAATGATGGCGATGACTTTCTCAACATTCAACATGATCGTCATAAGGATGAGTGCCGTCATGATCGTGCTGCCGAGCGTAGAGGACCAACCGAATTGCTGGGAGAAAATCGATCCTGCTCCGGCAATCATCACGACGCCTACCCCGAATAACGTCAATATGATGATGTAATCGACGAGGCGACCCAAAATATTGCCGCTGATGCCGTAGACCACTTCTTTATGTGATGATTTTTGCATTCGGCTTCCGAGCCGGGTTAAATTCATGCCTAGATAAGCGAATAAAACAGTCGAAATGAAGGCAATCACAATACCGAGCATGCCGAAACTGGTGAAATACTGCATAATTTCCTGTCCTGAAGCGAAGCCGGCTCCAACGATAATACCGATAAAGGCGCTTGCCATTTTTAAACTTTTTTTCATCGAATAACCCCTTGTGAAATGATTTATAAAATTAACCTTATTCAAATATAGCAAAAAATGAACTAAGGGTAAAATGGGAAGGGGATAGAAAGTCTTTGTTATAAGGGGTATTCCGTTAATATGCGCGCTTCTTTTATCCTTTTACATGAAGGTGTTTTAAAAAGTGAATAATATTTTTGTTTAACCAATTTTCAATAAAAAAAGCCATCTCCCGAAGGAGTGGCTCGGAATAGCATTATTCTTTTTTTGCAACAATGACAAGTTTGCCAGTGTCCAATACTTCTTCATACTGGTCGGCTTCCTGTTCCGTTAATCCAACAGATTGCATTTCAGAACGCAATTGATCGCCGCGTGAAGAAGTGAAGTTTTTCAATTTGTTCATGAACCCTGCATCCGGATCTTCTGTATCCAATGCGTCTGCGATATCATGTTGGCGTTTAGGGTCATGAGCAAATAGATAAATATGGTCTTCGTGGTATCCTTGGCTTTCCAATTTTTCAATTTCCTTTTTGGCTTGCAATGCGTTTTCAACCGTTAGTTTTACTATCACAGTCATCCCTCCAATAGGTTTGATTACATAATCTGTATACCCTGTGTCTGTAGCTGTAAACAGGTGTATTTCGAGAAAATCCAGTATAATGGAAAAAATGCATGTAATAGAAAGGAATGGTTTTTTGAAAATCACCACAATCGGCATTTGGGGCGGCTACCCAAACAAAAATGAAGCAACTTCTTCATTTTTATTAGAAGAAGACGGTTTTCGCTGCTTGGTTGATTGCGGCAGCGGTGTATTGGCAGCTGTCCAAAATTACACCGAATTGAAAGACATCAACGCGGCAGTTATCAGCCATTATCATCCGGATCACGTGGCAGACATTGGCGTACTTCAACATGCGGCAATGGTTGGCATGCAATTGAAAGAATGGAAGACGCCTTTCCCGATTTACGCACATGACCGGGATAAAGCGATGTTCGATAGCTTATCTTATAAAGGCGTGACACAAGGCGTAGCGCTTCAAGCAGATAAAGAAATCGAGATTGGTCCGTGGAAAGTGTCGTTTTGTGAAACAATTCATCCGGTCTATTGCCTAGCCATGAAGTTTACGGCTGGAGGTAAATCAGTCGTTTTTACAGCGGATACCGAGTGGAAAGAAGAGTTAGTAGCGTTTTCGGAAGGTGCTGATTTGTTAGTGTCAGAAGCGAACCTTTATGAAAAATACCTTGGCATCATCAAAGGGCATATGAGCGGGACGCAAGCAGGGGAACTTGCCGAGCGAGCTGGAGTTAACGAACTATGGCTGACACATTTGCCGCAATATGGAGATAAGGGTGAAATCTTAGAAGCTGCACGTTCTTCATTCAGCGGCAAGGCGCAATTTGCTATGATCGGCGAAAGCAAAAATATATAAAGAATATTACCGGTAACAAGCTAAGCAGATAGTTTGTCTTCGAGATATTTTCGTTCTATTGTTAACGTAGATTGCGTTGAAGGGAAGTTTAACAATGGAGCAAAATATAAAAAAGTTGCCAGTTTCCATTTTGGATCTGGTAGCCATTTCACAAGGACAAACTGCAAAAGAGGCAATTGATAGCATGGTTGAGTTGGCGCAGCATGCTGAACAATTGGGATACAGCCGCTTTTGGCTGTCCGAGCATCACAATACGCCAACACTCGCAAGTTCAGCTACATCGATTTTGATCTCGAAAGTATTGGAAAGCACCGAATCGATTGAAGTCGGTTCGGGAGGCATTATGCTGCCGAACCACACTCCGCTTGTCGTGGCCGAGCAATTTGGGACATTGGAAACGATGCATCCAGGCCGTGTCAATTTAGGGTTGGGGCGTGCTCCCGGGACCGATATGCAGACGGCTCGCGCGCTGCGCCGTACATCGCAGGAAACCGCGTACGTTTTTCCACAGGATGTAGTAGAGTTGCAAAATTACTTGAAGCCTGGCGAACAAGAAGGCATGGTCAACGCGTATCCAGGCGTGGGAACCGAAGTGCCGATTTATATTTTAGGATCCAGCACGTCAAGTGCTGAATTAGCGGCGCGACTTGGCTTGCCTTATGTCTTTGCTGCGCATTTCGCGCCTCAACAGCTGAAGCAGGCGCTACAGATTTACCGTAGCCAGTTCCAGCCTTCAGAGTATTTGACTGCTCCTCACGTGACAGTATGCGTCAATGTGGTGGCCGGTGAAACGGATGAAGAAGCAGCTATGCTCGGAACTTCGAGCCAGATGTTTTACTTGAATGTAATCCGCGGCACTAAAAACCCGCTGCAGCCGCCGGTGGAGACGATGCAAGGCAAGTGGAGCTTCCCTGAAGAAAACATGGTGCGTGCGATGGCCCAGTATACGTTTAGTGGAAAGAAAGAAACCATTATGCGCCAATTAGAGCCTTTTATCGCAGAATTGAATATCGATGAATTGATGGCAGTATCTTATATTTATGACCAAGATAAGAGAAAACGATCGTTTGAAATCTTGAAAGAAGCTGTAGATCAACTCTAATTAATGGAGGCGGTAGACATGAAAATCGGGATTATCGGAGCGACTGGAAAAGCTGGTGGTTTCATCATGAAAGAAGCGCTGCTGCGGGGACATAAGGTGACAGCAATCGTTCGCGATGCCTCAAAGCTTACTGATAAAAGGGCTAAGGTGATTGAGAAAGAAATCACTGATTTGACGGCCGAAGATTTGAAGGAATTTGATGTGGTCGTAAATGCATTCGGGGTGCCACCGGAAAAAGCGTACCTGCACGTCGATGCTGGTAGAGTGTTAATTGATGCGATGAAAGATGCACCAAATACACGTTTGATCGTTGTTGGTGCTGCAGGAAGCCTGTTTGTCGATGAGGCGCGTAAAACACAACTGATTGAAACGCCCGAGTTTCCGGAAACCTTTAAAGCGATAGCCGAGGGACAAGCTCAGAATCTCGCTGATTTAGAGGCTTCCGAGGGCATTGCGTGGACGTTTCTAAGTCCGGCGGCTTTCTTTGACCCTGCGGGAGGTCGTACGGGGCGCTATCAAATCGGGGAAGACAGCATCACTTTCAATTCGAAGGGAAAGAGCTATGTCAGTTACCCGGATTATGCGGTGGCGCTCATTGATGAAATCGAACACCCTCGCCATCTCAATAAACGGTTCACGGTTGTGTCGGAAGGGCATTATTAGAGCTTGCCACTAAATGTTCACGTTCAGGGCACGGCAGAAAAATTCAATCCTGTATAATGAAAAGAAATTCAATCATTAAAGGCGGGAACCGAAAAAATGGAATTTCTATATTTTCCTGAAGATAAATCCGAATATATTCCGGGAATCATTTCAATTTTAGTGATTTTCCTATTATCGATAATCATTATCCGATTATTGCTTAGGGCATCGAGAAAAGAAGTGCAGCAACTCGAACAGCAAGGCTATCCGGCGTTTTATAACGAAGCTAAGGAAGCAGAAAATAAGCAAGAAGACGCAGGTGTGAAAACGGGACAGCGTGAAATGGACAATGACGACTCTGAAAAGCATCCAGACAAAAAGCCTTGAGCAATCAAGGCTTTTTTTCATTGCTTAAAAGGCTGCCCGACAAGCTATTTGATAGCTTTTCCGGACAACCCTTTGGATGTTACGCCTGTTCTATTTCTTTTGTTAGTGACACCAGTTCATCAATGAGATCGCCGATATAGGAAATCGTATCACGCAACGGCTGATCAGTAGTGATGTCCACCCCGGCCATTTGAGCGAGCTCAGCAGGGGTTTTCGTGCCGCCCGCTTTCAACACTTCCAACCATTCGTCTACAGCGGTCTGGCCTTCGCTTAGAATCCGTTTGGAAACTTGAGTGGAAATGGTCAGGCCGGCACTATAAGTATATGGGTATAATCCCATATAATAATGCGGCTGTCGCATCCATGTCAGTTCAGCGCCTTCTGTGATTTCGACTGCATCACCCCAGAATTCCTCAAGGACGCCCCGTTTTAGATCGTTAAGAATGCCGGCATTCACGCTTTCTCCAGCATCAATGCGATCGTATACTTTCCGTTGATAAGCGGCTTCTAATAAATGCGTGACGAAATTATGGTAATAAGTCCGTGCGACAATTGAAGAAATGACCCAGCGTTTAAATTTCGGGTCCTCCGAGCTAGAAAGCAAGTGGTTCGCCACCAGCATTTCGTTCATTGTCGAAGGTGCTTCGATAAAGTAAAGAGATGGGCGGGCATTGAATATATTCTGCTCGCGGTTTGCATGATAGAAATGACCTGCGTGCCCGAGTTCGTGCGCAAGAACGAATACTTCGTTCATGCGGCCGGTCCAAGAAATCAGAATGTAAGGGTGGCTGCCGTAAGGGCTTGAGCAGAAAGCACCCGTCGATTTTCCTTTGTTTTGTGCAAAATCGATCCAGCGTTCTGTGTACGAGCGTTCGACCATCTCCAAATAATCCGGTCCCATAACTGCTAACGCATCATTGATGTATTTTTTGGATTCTTCGACGGTGATTTCCGGTTCGTAAGAAGCGTCGAGCGAGATTTTCAAGTCGGCAAAAGTCATTTTATCCAGACCATGCACCTGTTGCAGCAATTTAGCGTATTTACGCATATGCGGTGCCAATTCCTTCATGATCAAATCGATTTGGCGATTGTAAAGCGAGCGGTCCACTTCCTGGTCGAACAATAAATAATCGAAAATGGTATTGTAGCCTCGCAGGTCAGAGCTCGTCTTTTCCGTTTGAAGTTCCATATCGTAAGTTTTAGCAGCTGTGTGTTGATATTCCCTCAATTTTTCCGAGAAAGCGGTAAACGCTGCCCGGCGCAGTTCGGTATCGTTTTCAGCTTCCCAATCACCTTCGAACGAGGTGTAGCTGAGCGGATGCTTCTGGCCGTTTACTTCGAAATCATCAAACGACATATCAAGCATTTTCGTTGTATTGTAAAGTCCATAAGGTGCATTGAATGTGGCAGAATAAGCGGCTAGCGCTTTTTCTGCTTCCGGATGCAATTGATGCGGTTTTTGGCGCAATAATTTTTTCAAGTAATTTTCAAACGGCGGCGCTTGGGTGATTGCTGTTTCAAGCGTAGCTTCTGGAAGTTCCAATAATTCACTAGCGATGAACGACAGCTGGCTGCTGATTTTCGCAGTCGCTGAACTGAATCGGCTAGAACGCATCTGTGCTTCGTTATTCGATTGGTCTGTGCTCAGCGCCAAACTTGCATAGGCCCCGGCTTTCATGATTTTTTCGTATAATACAGTGGCTGCTTCCAACATTTCGACAATTGTAGCGACCTCTGTCAGTTTTCCTTTGTACTGGGCATTAAAGGCCTCGGCTTCTTTTTCAAGTGCTTCCGGCACTGGATCAAATTCTTCACTTGAGGCAAATAAACTATTCAAATCCCATTTTTCTTCGATAGCTATTTCGGATCTTTGGGGTAAACTTTTAACCATGTTATCTCTCCTCTGATATATTCCGGATGACGAACTACCCTTTAGTATATAGAGTGAAATAAGGATTGTAAAAATATTTTTAGAATTCATTAAAAAATTCTAAAAAATAGGTTTAAAAATATCTGTAAGTGGAATACATTAAGTACAAGGCGGAATAACGTAGGGAAAAGCGTGTAGACGAAGTAAGTTTATGAACGCATCCAGACGATGACTTGCACAGCCTTGGCGGAAAATTTTGCTTTACTGGCGATATGCAACTCTTGTCAGGAACCATCTGCAACACAAGGTTTCTATCCAGACAGCGTCAAAAC
>JBFIXY010000081.1:0-7198 GCA_041605655.1 Planococcus sp. (in: firmicutes)
ACTCCCCGGCCTCGTAAATCCGGGTTTGTTGATGCTGCTGGCAATTCGATGCATTTTTCAGGAATCACCAAATTGAACTGATCACCATCTTTGTAATAGACATGGAATCCGGCAACCTGTTCCCCTTGTTCCGCAATCCATACATAGGAGTTTTCCTCTTCCGAAAGTTCCTGATAACTCTTTTTCACTTCTTCCATCGTTTCTTTCGTGATGGGGTTCCACGATGGCGCGGCCGTTTGGTGAATGCTGTTCCACAAAGCCATCTTTTTATACAGCTGCACGTCCTCAGAGTTGCCCCGTCGAATCTTCAACGGCGGCTGCGGCACGACTTCTTTCGGTTCGTATTTCTCCAAAGGCAACAACGCGTATTTCTGTTCAAAATAGAACGACTGATCGAGCCATTCGTTCAACAATTTTTGTTCTCCGAGCGGCACCATCAACGCATGATGGAAATATCCATATTTCACCCATTCCGCTCCGGCATCCGCATAAAGCAACCTCACCAAGCGAGGATGTTCGTTTTCACTTACAGCGATCGACTCATAGCCCATCCAAACATACCTTCCACGTTCAGCATTCTCCTTGAATTCATACAGCAAATACCCGATAACATCGATGCCGCGCACCGCCACAATGCACCCGACATAAGGGCGTTCTAGCATTTTGCGAATCACGCCTTCCGCTTCATCAATGTCTTCAAAGCGCTCAGGCAAATACGGGAAAGCCTTCCGTTCCCGTTCCTGCCTCTTCGCTAACAGCACTGCCATTTGACGAATATGCTTTTCTTCCATTCCCATAAACTGAATCATTGCGTTCACTCCTCGGTTTGAAGTTTCACATCGAGCATATGGTAGTTTCCTTGTATGACGGTATCACCAAATTCAACCGGTACCGCCTCGACAAAAATCGGTCCGTCGATGACAACCGTATGGAACTCTCCTTCTTCGCCGCATGGATCAATGCCCAGCGCTTCCAGTTCATCGATCAATTGTTCCGTGAAATGTCGGCCTAAATACGCAGCATCCATCCTATCCGTATCAACTACCGTGATAACTGCCTCAAACCCCGATTTCACCAGTTCCAACAATAACTCTTTGCGCGATTCTTGCCATAGCGGGTGACTGACCGCCATATCAGCCTCCGCACTCACTTTTTGCACCCACTTCAAATGATCTTCCAAATCGATATCGCCGTAGACACCCATCTCAATGCCTTGTGCTTTAAAGTTTTTCAACTGGCGAATAAACTCCTGTTCGTATCCGGACCAATCCGCCTTGCCGATAACTAACGGCAAGCCCATTCGCTCCGCTTGCGCCTCCATCACTTCTAACGGCAAGCCGTGAGAACGTGAACGCTTTCCGTCCAATTCAAACATCGTAAACAACACGGCCGGCACGTTGCCCGCCACCACTGCCCGGTAATACGCTAAGGCCGAATCTTTTCCGCCGCTCCATGACATCATGAATGTTTTTTGCATCATGCACCTCTTTTGTTCTGTTTGTCTCTTCCGCTACCTATTTCGACGCCTACTGATTAAAACCCTGCGAAGGAAACAATCGATTACTTATTCATTTCACTCTAGACACAAACTTTCTTATCATTAGCTAAATAAAATGAAAAAGGCTGTCAAGAATATCTCGACAGCCCCTTCTTTTCTATTCAGTTTCCGACCATGTTCTCCGGACGGACCCATTCGTCAAATTGTTCAGCCGTCAAATGACCGCTTTTTACTGCAGACTCTTTTAATGTCGAGCCATCGTTATGAGCTTGCTTCGCAATTGCAGCCGCCTTTTCATAACCGATGTGCGGGTTCAACGCTGTTACGAGCATCAATGAGTTGCTCACATGGTTTTGAATGACATCCAAGTTCGCCTCGATGCCTACTGCGCAGTGATCATTGAAGCTGATCAAGCTGTCAGTCAACAAACGCACCGATTGCAGGAAGTTGTAAGCGATAACTGGTTTGAATACATTCAATTCGAAATTCCCTTGGCTTGCAGAGAAACCGATTGCCGCGTCATTGCCCATTACTTGCGCAGCTACCATTGTCAACGCTTCGCTTTGTGTCGGATTAACTTTTCCAGGCATGATCGAGCTTCCAGGTTCATTGGCCGGGATTGTGATTTCACCAATTCCGCTGCGTGGACCACTTGCAAGCCAACGGACATCGTTCGCAATTTTCATTGCATCGGCCGCTAATGCTTTGATCGCACCGTGCGTATAAACCATTTCATCGTGGCTTGTTAATGCATGGAATTTGTTTTCAGCAGAAACGAATTTCGTGCCAACCGACTCGCTGATAAAATCAGCGACTGAAGGGCCAAATGTTGGATCTGCGTTAATCCCTGTTCCAACCGCCGTTCCGCCAATTGCTAATTCACGCATGTATTCAACGCTTTCACGCACCATGCGCTCACTCTTTTCAAGCATATGTCTCCAACCGCTGATTTCTTGGCCTAATGTTAATGGCGTAGCATCTTGCAGATGCGTACGGCCGATTTTGATGACGTCATTGAATTTCTGTGCTTTCTCGTCAAGCGTCGCTTTCAATTTCTGAATAGCTGGAATCAGATTTTCAGTTACCGCTAAAACACCCGCAACATGCATCGCTGTTGGGTATGTATCGTTTGAACTTTGAGACATATTCACGTCATCGTTTGGATGAAGTTTTTCTTCTGAAGATTTTTCCGCCAAGATTTCGTTTCCACGGCGAGCCAATACTTCGTTCATGTTCATATTGGATTGTGTACCGCTTCCTGTTTGCCATACAACCAGCGGGAAGTGATCGTCCCATTTCCCTGCAATTACTTCATCTGCCGCTGCGCTAACCGCTTGCATTTTCGCTTCAGAAAGCTTGCCCAATTTATGGTTTGCTTTAGCAGTCGCTTTTTTCAATTCTGCAAAAGCCATCACGACTTCATGCGGCATACGCTCTGTACCGATTGCAAAGTTTTGAACGCTGCGCTGAGTCTGAGCTCCCCACATTTTGTCTGCTTCTACTTGAATTTCACCGATTGTGTCTTTCTCTGTACGGTATTGCATTCCATTCACTCCAATTCGTTATCGTCTATAAGCTCTTTTCAATAGAAAATTCATGCGTGCGAAAAATAACGCTTCCCCGCAGCAACACTCATTATTTTAAACCTTGGAAATACTCTTCAATAATTTCTTCATCCGAATGCGGTATAAATTCTCCGCGAATTCTCTGGGCTCCGTTAATGCAGCCGCTCGACAAGAGAATGATGTCATCCGGACCACTCTCACGCAGCGCAGCAACTACCGCTTCACGGCGTGTCGGAACTGGTACGATTTGCTGTTTATACGGTATAGCAAACCCTTTTAACACTTCGTTGACCACATCGTCTGGGTTATGGAAATCGGGATGGTCGACAGTGACGATAATGACATCCGCTTTGCCATCAGCCGCTTTTGCCATTTTCGGCATTTTCGCAAAATCACGAATGCCAATACCGGCGATCAGTGTAATAAGGCGATTATGCGGCAGTTTTTTGACTTCACTCATGACCAAATCCAACGCAACTGGCGTATGTGCATAGTCCAAAATGACTTTCCGGCCATCCGGTCCTGCAATCATCTGGAATCTGCCTTCCACCTGCGGCATCGTTGGTAGCACAGAGATGATTTTCTCCATTGAAGCTCCGGACAATAAAGCCGCACCGATAGCAGCTGTCAGGTTGGCAGCATTGTATTCACCAAATAACGGCACCTGCACTTCAAAAACTTCCCCTTTATAATGCAGGTCGAAGCGCATTCCCATCTCTAAGGCCTCCAGCTTCGTCCAGATCAAGTCTGCACCGGAATCCTCAAGATTACTGTAAGTCAGGTTTGAATAATTGACTACAGCTAATATATCTTGCGCCATTCCATCATCATCCAAATTGATGACCGCGCTTTTCGCTTGGCTGAAAAGCAATAGTTTGCTCTTCAGGTAATGTTCGAATGTCTTATGATACTCCAAGTGTTCTTCAGAAATATTAGTATGGATCGCTACATCAAAATTGATGCCTTCTACACGCTTTTGATCAAGGGCGATAGACGTAACTTCCATTGAAACCGCTTGGTCATTATAAGCTGCCAATTGTGAAAAAATTTGATGAATATCTGAAGAAAGTGGCGTCGTCGGGGTGCTTTTTTTATATGGGAATTTTCCGGCGGAGTTATAGATACCTGTTGTACCGATAAATCCACAAGGTATCCCAAGCAGGTTAAATAAATTGTAAACATATGTAGCTGTAGTCGTTTTACCATTTGTACCCGTGATTCCAACTTTGATTAGCCGGTCTTGGGAATTTTCATTGAAAAAGATGGAAGCATGTGCAAGCGCATGGCGCACATCTGCCACCGCAACAAATGATACGTCGGGATACAATGGAACGTACTTTGTCAAAGCCGCTAGGTCGGAACCGATTATCGCCACCGCTCCATTTTCTAGCGCTTCCGGGATATAAAGATGGCCGTCTGTGTTTTCTCCGGTCACACAAAAGAACGCTGAACGCTCTACTGCGTTTGTGGAATTATATACAATAGAACTGATCTCCTGCTTTTCAGGACCAAACTGATCAATGATTGAAAACTCCGGAATATGGTCGAATTGTATATTCATTGGACACCTCTTAGTATAGAATTAATGCGTTTTTTAAAATTTTCTCCAATAATGTCATGATATTATTCTATCATTTCCCTCTCGTACCGCAAACCGTTTCTTCTTCACTTCTGTAATTATTTGCGATTTTGTAACCTTAATCAATTTTAACCAAATATTTTTACAAAAATACCCACTATTATAGCCGTGATAAAGCAACACGATCTTTCCTATTTGAGGCTAAGAACCGGGTTTTGCAAATTGCATTTCATAAAATCCCTTAGTGACCAGTAAACCGATTCCTACATAACCTTCATCGAGCAGCCGCTTTTGCGTCTCCAGATCATCTATCTTGGTCGCCCGGTAATCCGTATATTCAGGGAACGGATTTTCCAAGTCTTTAACCAAGATATAACGCTGCATTTTCTCATACTTCTCCTTAAACGCACCGATGTGCATCTGTTGAGAGAATTTATCTTTCAAGCTCGGGATATTCATAGGCGCTACCGTACAGCAGACATAACGAAACCGCTCTTTCAATTTCGGGAGTTCTTCCATAATCACTTCAGCCAACTTTTGCTGAAGTCGATTTCCACGATATTCCGGAAGTACAGCTGAAATTTCTTGATAAATGACCTGCGGCAATTCCTCTGCGGGTAGGCCAAGGTCATAACCAAGATGCTCTTTGTCAACATCAGGAATAAGAAGTGCCCGAAACCCGATCAACCGTTCTTCAGCAAATGCCCCGATGAGCAGGCCACGTTCATTCAATATGAAGAGGAATTCTTCTGTCGTTAACGGTTGCAACACCGCTTTGTCCGGAAGCGCATCAATCACCTTTTGCTGGACCTGTTCAATAACCGGCAAATCTTCCAAGTACAGCCGCTTCATATACATCGGCTGTTTTTCGTGCAATTGCTGGTTTACGATCGTTCCTTCATACAAATACTTCATGGCCAACCCCCTGCTCACATAATATGTACTTTTAGAATAGCACGTCCCCCAAAATTCATCTTGCCGTTTTCAAAAAACTTTCTATCTCTTTTTTATTGGTTAAGACAATCACTTGATTGCCATCCCGCGCTTTGAGGAAGTTGCGCATTCTTCGACGCATTGCCACTTTCCGTTCTGCATAAGTCGTTATGATAAATTTAAGGAACGCCCATTCCATTTGCTCCGGGCACCCTGGCGCCATATCCGGCCGAACTTTGCCGATATTCGTCAACCACCGTTTCAATACACGGTACAGACATATACGCAGCGGCAATTCGAGATAAATGAATGTATCCGCTTGTTCAAGACGGATATCAAAAGTCGAAGAATAATTACCTTCAATGATCCAGCACTCTCCTTGAACCATCATATGTTGTGCCTCCTTAAATTCCGCTTTATCCGCTTCTTTCCAACCTGGCTTCCAATGATAGGCATCAAGATGATAGACAGGCAGGTCCAGAATCCCACCCAATTCCGCAGCAAATGTCGACTTTCCAACACCCGCCGAGACACCTGCAACAATTATTTTTTCCATCTTTCAATCAACCTCCTTTCGCGTTTTAATGCACTTTTAGCGGTATTCACCCTACTAATTCCAAAGAGTAAATTATACAATTTCATCATTTGGCTTGCAATATGGAAAAACCCATGGTATTCTAAGGAAGAATTATTTTTGTTCGGATAACTTTTTATAAAGTGTCAGATGTTCATCTGCAAGATTTGAGCAAGGATAGTAATACAATGTATGCATACGCATACGAGGAGGAAACACACATGGAACAAGGTAAAGTAAAATGGTTTAACTCAGAAAAAGGATTCGGATTCATCGAGCGCGAAGGCGGAGACGACGTATTCGTACATTTCTCAGCTATCCAAAGCGAAGGATTTAAATCTCTTGACGAAGGTCAAGAAGTAACTTTCGACATCGAGCAAGGCCAACGCGGTCTTCAAGCTACTAACGTACAAAAAGCTTAATTTTAAGCTACCTATTTCAGGCTCTTCTCCGGAAGAGCCTGTTTTTTGGTTCAATAAAAAGCGCAGCCCCTAGGCTGCGCTTTTTTTCATTGCGTGGGGTTCATCTGAAAATACATTTGGAACCCTAAAAAAATCAATGCAATTGCCAGCAATGTGCCGACAACAATAAAAATCGCAATTTTCTTCCCTTCCATGCCTTCACCCCGTTTTAAAAATAACTTATCGTTTTTCTTCAATTAAGGAATCCTCTACTAGCTTTTTCGCCTCATATGCACCTTCACTTCGATTCGACAAAACAGCGAGGACTGTTCCCGTTCTCGCGTAGTAAACGGACTGAAAACTTACACCTGGATCGAATCCCGTGACAAAGTATTTCTGTTCCCCTTCACGCGAAACCCAAATACCGTATCCATAATCGTTATAACGACTCGTTGCATGCGGCTTTAGCATCGTTGCAAGCATTTCTATGGACACTAACCTTCCATCCATCAAGCAATCCCAGAACAATGCCATGTCTCCAGCCGTTACATAGGCGCCGCCATCCGGACCTCCTGTCACTGGAACTGCATACTGGTTCGTACGCCACGCATCCCCTTCATCGATGTAACCATAGGCGGTTTCAGGAGG
>JBFIXY010000082.1:0-7098 GCA_041605655.1 Planococcus sp. (in: firmicutes)
AGTAGGAACGGAATTTTTGCCAGCGACAGATGAGGGGTTTGTCAGTGTCTCCGTAGCTCTTGAGAATGGAGCATCCACTGCTGCAACAAACGAAGTCGTCGATCAAATCGAAGAGGAATTAAAGAAAGAAGAAGAGGTGGATGTCTTTGTCAGCCTTATTGGCAGCACCCAACAAGGACAGGCGCAAGGAACATCACAAACCAATATTGCTGAACTTTACATCAAGTTGGTCCCGTTAGATGAACGCAATCGGTCCATCTTCGAATTTGTGGACGATGTCCAGCCGAGCATTCTGGATAAAATAGGCGACCGTGCAGATGTCAGCTTCAATTTGCAGACCGCTGCAGGTTCATCGCCGAATACCCTATCGTTCACAGTGACCGATACGGATAAAGCGAGACTTGATCAAGCTATCGATAAAATCAGCAATGAGCTTCGCGAAGTTCCTGAAGTGACGGAATTGACCAACGACCGCGAAGAAACGATAGAAGAAATACAATTGATCATCAAAAAAGAAGCTGCTACTGAAAATGGGCTTGCCCCAGTGCAGATTGCTCAAACAGTCAACAACTTAACTAGAGGAGTCTTTACGACTCAAGTGTTAACGGAAGCTGGAGACGTATTAAGCGTCTTTACAGAACTGGATCCACAATTCCGTAACAGTGTCGAGAAGTTGCGAGTGCTTAAATTGCGCGCTCCTTCCGGCCAGTTTATCGAACTTCAGGAGTTAGCGGATATCGAGATATCACAAGGACCCGTAGACATTAAGCGAGTAGATCAAGCAGATAGCGTATCGTTTACTTTGCAGCATCGATCTGATGTTACGCTCGGGGATATGTCAGACAAAGTCGATGAAGCGTTGGAAGGACTTGAGCTTGATGAAAACACTGATGTCTCTTTCGGTGGTGATCGTGAACTGTTCGACAATGCGATCGATGATATGCTTCTAGCTGTCATATTGGCGATTGTACTCGTCTATATTGTCATGGCTGCGCAGTTTGAATCGTTCAAATATCCATTAGTCATCATGTTCACAGTACCTCTTATGGTGATCGGTGTGGCAATTGCCTGGTTTGTCACTCAAACACCAATTAGCATCACGGCTGTTATCGGGATGCTGGTCCTGGTCGGTATCGTTGTCAATAACGGGATTGTGCTCGTGGACTATATCAATAAGCGAAAGCTGACAGGTATGGATTCGTATGAAGCTATTTTGACCTCGGTGCGTGATCGCCTACGCCCAATCCTGATGACTGCATTGACTACTATTCTTGCCTTGCTGCCATTAGCTCTTGGAATCGGGGAAGGAACCGAAATCAATCAGCCGATGGGGATCACAGTTATTGGCGGATTGATCAGCGCCACATTCTTGACGTTATATATCGTTCCTATTGTATACAGTATATTTGACAGCAAAACGAGACATATGAACAAAAAATGAGCCCACGGGCTCTTTTTTTGTGCTAATTTGTTGGAATATTATGTATAATAAAGCAAAGGGGTGTTCATGATGACTGAAATCGTTTTTACGGGTTTTCCTGGATTTATTGCAAGTCAACTGATCCGCAAGGCGGCAAGGGAACATCACGCAATTTCTGCGATTATATTGCCAGAGCAGAGGGTGAATGCGGAACAGGAAGCGGAAAAAATACGATTAGAAACGGGATGCGTTCCGATCCGCTTAATAGAAGGGGATATAACGAAAAGTAATCTGAATATGTCTGAAGAAGATGCAGACTATTTGAGAGGACAGGACGTATTTTTTTGGCATTTAGCCGCGATTTACGATTTGGCTGTGCCAAGACAGGCTGCATGGAAAGTGAATGTGGAGGGTACTGAAAATGTGAATAACTTCATTTTGTCCATTCCCAATCTAAAGCGGTATATGTATTTCAGCACTGCATATGTAGCTGGATCAAGACAAGGCACAATATATGAGCATGAATTGATTCGCCCAGAAAAATTCAAGAATTTTTATGAAGAAACCAAATTTGAAGCGGAGCTTCTTACTGAAAAACTAAAGTTACAAGTTCCGCTTACGATTATTCGTCCAGGCATTGTAAGAGGAAACTCCATCACTGGTGAGACGGTTAAGTTTGATGGACCTTATTTCTTCATGAATATGATCGATAAAGTACGCAAATCGCCAATTATTCCATATCTCGGCCGCTCATCGGCGTTCATCAATGTTGTGCCGATCGATTACATATTAGAGGCCAGCACATACTTGAGCACACTACCAGAGGCAGCGGGTAAAACAGTGCATTTAACCGATCCAAATCCACATCCTGTTGAAGAAGTGTACCGGAAAATGGTGAGTGAGATGACCGGAAAAGTGCCGAAAGCGCGGATACCGCATCAATTGGCTGAATGGTCTTTAGCAGTTTCTCCAATCCGCAAGTTCTTAGGTGTGGAAAAAGAATCCCTGGATTACTTGGCATGGAAAGCATCATTTGATACGGGGCAAGCACAAATCCTATTAAATGAAAGCGGTATTCGGTGCGCTGATTTTTTGGAATCGATGCCACAAATGGTCCGATTTTATGAGCTGCACAAATCGGACAAAAAATACCAGATTGTCATACGCTAATGTTTTACAACAATCAAAACAATGCTATAATAACATTACAACTCAATACACTTTGACGTTCAGTCAAGGGGGAGTAGCTATAGGGAAACCTATTTCATAATCGTCAATACATGGTTAGTTACCATCGGTTATGATAGCGATTTATTTGCTTAGCGAGACCTTTGCCTTTATTTAGGCAAGGGTCTTTTTTGCGGGCTTAAACAGGAGGAGAAATAATGGAAGCAGTATTTTTGGAGTATGCATGGGTTCTATTAGTGCTAGTAGGACTGGAAGGTTTGCTGGCAGCAGACAATGCTGTCGTTATGGCGGTTATGGTGAAGCATTTGCCAAAAGATCAGCAAAAGAAAGCTTTGTTCTACGGTTTACTTGGAGCGTTCGTGTTCCGTTTTGCAGCATTATTCATGATCACTCTGCTAGTTAACATCTGGCAGATTCAAGCGTTAGGGGCAGCGTACTTGCTGTTTATCTCGGTGAAGAGCATTTACGATCAGCGTAAAGGAGAAAGTGATCAGAGCCTTGATGAAGCAAAAGCGCCGAAAAAAGGTTCAGGTTTCTGGATGACGGTATTAAAAGTTGAATTGGCCGACATCGCCTTTGCAATCGACTCGATGTTAGCAGCTGTAGCACTTGCTGTGACGTTGCCACATTTGAATGTTTTTGGAATCAACGACATTGGCGGCATCAATTCGGGACAATTCATGGTCATGCTTGCGGGTGGTTTGATGGGTGTTATCATCATGCGATTTGCAGCACATAAATTTGTGCAATTGCTCGAGAAATATCCGCAGCTGGAAACAGCAGCGTTCGTCATTGTTGGTTGGGTAGGGGTGAAACTCCTCGTGATGACATTGGCTCATGAAAATGTTCATATCCTTCCGCACGATTTCCCTCATTCGACTCCATGGACGTTGACATTCTGGACCGTTTTAGTTGGTATCGTAGTAGTAGGCGGTATTTTAGGTGTACGTCAAAACAGACAAGAAAAAGCATAATTTATTTGAATAGCAAAACCCCTAGACCATCGATGAATTCGGGAACTCCCGATTATCGATGGTCTTTTTTTGAAATATTTTTAATGCTACCGACATAAAAATGTAATAATGACCGAATACCTATGACAAAACAGCTATTCTCTTTTCTTTTACTTTAGTTGTCGTTACAATCAAATATAGTAACGCAAGGTGAGAAAAGAGGTGAAGAGCATGCTGATAAGATCCAATGCAAGTAAAACTAACCATACTTTTACTTGCACGACAGAAGAACTTGTCCTTTTAGCAAAAGAAGGGAAGACGGGCGCGTTAGAAGAGTTATTGGAATCCTACGCACCCTTTATGAGAAAAACTGCTTCTCAAGTTTGTAAAAGGTTTATCAGCAACAGCGACGATGAATACAGCATCGCGTTGTCCGCATTCCACGAAGCGGTGCTTGGATATGAAGAAGGAAAAAATGCTTCTTTTCTTACATTTGCCCATCTCATTATTCGTCGGCGCATTATTGATCTAATCCGCAAAGAAAGTCAACGCGATGAAGTCATTCATGACTTTTCAGCTCCAGCTGACAAAAAAGGTACAAATGTTGGAATTGAATCCCGTCAAGCAACTAAGTTTTATCAGGAAAAAGAGCAGAGGGAAAATCGGCAAGAAGAAATCATAGCATATCAGCAGCTCATAGCACCATTTGGTTTAGATTTTCAACAATTGGTTAAAGTTTCACCATCGCATGAAGATGCCAGACAATCGTGTGTGCAAATCGCACAATTGATTGCTGAAACAGATGAATATTTTCGGTATTTGACAGAGAAAAAGAAATTGCCGATCAAAGATATTGAACAACTGGTGCAAGTATCGCGAAAAACAATTGAACGCAACAGAAAATATATCATTGCAATGGCAATATTAATCAATAGTGAATTGTATTACTTAAAAGATTATTTAAAGGGGCGATTACTTTGAGCAAAGTACAAAAAGGTTTGTATATCGAACAAAAAAACAATCGCTCAGTGTTTCTGATGGCAGATGGCCAGTTTGTCCATGGTCGTCCAGTAAAATTGCTCGCAATTGGTGAAGAAGGCGATTTTTATCCTTTGGCAGTACAAAAAAAGCGAAATTGGCTGCCAATCGTGGCACCGGCCATTCCAATATTTGCCATGCTTATCTTGTTTTTCAGTACCCTGCTTCCTGCTGGAAATGCATTTGCTTATGTGCAACTGGAAATGGAATCGAGTATTGAATTCGGCGTGGATTCCGCATATCAAGTTATTTCAATCAGAGAACTTGATGAAGGCGGCAAGAAATTAATAACTCAATTAGGCACGTGGAAGGGTGAAGAATTGGGTGAATTAATTGAGCGCTCAATTGCCATTTCAATAGGAGAACGAAATGAAGAAGTGACAATTACAACAGCTACAGACGAGAATGGTGAAACTTCTGAGATTCTGCTGGATCAACTTGTCTTGAATGCATCAGCCGCAGCTGTGAAACAAGATATTAATGTTCATTTGAAAAAAGCGACATTTTCTCAACGTGACCAATCCATCGAAGAAAATGTTCCGGTAGGACAGAAAGTTGAACATTTCGTATCACTTGTCAAAGAAGATAAGTCGAAAATGGAACGAGATTCAAAAAAGAAATCAGAAAATTACTTGAAAGCGCTAAAGGATAGAAATGACCCTGCGTTACTAATGGACCAAGTTATTGATACACAGACAACTAGTAAATCTGATGTCAGTGGGCAAAAGGCATTAGACAAAGAAGAGCCTAAAGAGCGAAATGAGGAACCTAAAGCTTCGAGCAAAGTCGAAGTGCAGGAGAAATCCAACAAAACTGAAAAGGCAAAACCCGCAGCGAAAGATTCGAAACCTATAACCTCAGAATTGAAGCAAGAAACGACTGCGGAACCAGTAGAAAAATTAAAACCGATGGTCAAAGACGAGCCTGTAAAAATTCTTGATAAGACACCGCTAAAAGAAGTTGATAACCAAGAATCACAACCGGAAGTTAGTAAAGAAAAGCAAATTCCAAAATCTATAATAGTAGATAATGTTCAAGAGAGGCTTCTTGAAGAAACCGTATACCCAAAATCAAGAAAACCAGTTATTGAAAAAGTGATTGACGACCAGCTAATGAAACAAGATACGCTCGAAAAATCGCTTGTAGATGTGATAAATGGTGAAAAGCAAGAGTAGAAGTGAATCTTCTGCTCTTTTTAAATGGAAGAAATATGATTTGCCCTTTCTTTTTATCGTTTCTTTTCATAGAATAAGGAGAGGATAATGTGGCCGAAAGGAAATGAACATTATGAACAATGCGTTCAAAAAAATTAGAAACCTAACACCGGCCCAAGCGATTGTGTCTTATTACTTCGCGGCAATCGCTATTTCTTTTTTGCTGTTGAAATTACCGAACGTCCATCAGCAAGGGGTAGAGCTATCACTTATGGATACGCTATTCACAGCAATTAGTGCGGTAAGCGTAACCGGACTGACAGTTGTCAATATTTCCGAAACTTATTCTGTGTTCGGAATCGTCATTCTTATGTTTATATTACAGCTTGGTGGTATCGGAATCATGTCTATCGGTACGTTTTTCTGGCTGCTTGTCGGAAAGCGCATCGGATTGAGGGAACGGCAGTTGATCATGGCAGATCACAATCAGTTTAATATGTCAGGCGTTGTAAAATTGATTCGTGAAATCATTAAAATTCTCTTAGTGATTGAATTATTCGGTGCAATTATTTTAACTTCCTATTTCACCCAATTTTACAGCACTTTCAGCGAAGCCTTGCTCCAAGGTGTTTTTGCATCAGTTTCAGCTACGACTAATGGTGGCTTCGATATTACGGGCAGCTCACTAGCTCCTTATTTCAATGATTATTTTGTCCAGATCATTACGATGATATTAATCATTCTGGGTGCCATCGGGTTTCCAGTGCTAATCGAATTGAAAGAGTTTTTGTCGAATAAAAACAAGAATTTCAGATTTTCGTTATTCACCAAAATCACGACAAGCACTTTCGCTATTCTGCTCGTTATCGGCAGCATCGGCAATTTATTTTTAGAGTATTTTAATGCCTTTGCAGGTATGTCTTGGCACGAAAAGGTATTTGCCTCCTTGTTCCATTCGGTATCTTCTCGCTCAGGTGGGTTGACGACGATGGATATTACCGCATTCAGCGACGCGACGGACGTGTTTATGAGTGCATTGATGTTCATAGGAGCATCTCCTAGTTCTGTTGGTGGGGGGATCCGGACAACGACGCTGGCGATTGCGGTTTTGTTTTTGATCAATTTTGCAAAAGGCAAAAACAGCATCCAAATTTTTAGTCGCGAAATCGAGTTGATCGATGTGTTTCGGGCTTTCGCAGTTATCATTTTAGCTGGATTTATGGTGCTTGTAGCTACTGTGGCATTATTGATTTCAGAACCTCATGCGACAGCTGTGGAAATTCTTTTTGAAATCACTTCTGCTTTCGGCACATGTGGAATGTCACTTGGCATAACAGATGATTTG
>JBFIXY010000083.1:0-7049 GCA_041605655.1 Planococcus sp. (in: firmicutes)
CTTCGGTGCCAGCGCACCAGGCGAACGCATCATGGAAGAATTCGGATTCACTCCTGAAAACGTAGTAGCGAAAGTAAAAGCGTTAATCAACGAATAAATTTTTATAGAAAAGACGGAAACAGAACTTGTTTCCGTCTTTTTTTAGTTGGTTTTTTAACTAATACTCTTAGTACTTGATAAAGGAAATGATTAATCTTTTATGAAAATACTTATGTGGAGCGGCTTCAAAATACCATTAAGTGTATTTGTAGCAGGCATCAAATCTTTTAGTTGCTTATAATTCTTCGTTTAGTGATGCTAAAAAGAAAAAGAGGAGCTTTAAGGTCGATGACTCTAAAAGCAACTTATTTCCAATTAATGAAACTTATCGATATTAACTACGTATCAATAGTAATGATCATATCATTCAACTTAAGAGATAGGCATGTGAAAGAAGAACCTTGATGTAAAAATATGGATTTTTTTGTTATATAAAATCAGGAGGAGTATAAATGTTCGAAGTAAAAGTCGAGAAAAAGAGTGATCAACTTGTCATCAAGTGGCAATTCAGCAAAATTAAAGTACCTCTTTCGGAGATCATGGAGGTATCTTACGATATCACTTACGCTGGAGAAAATAAGTCGGCAATGAGGATTGGATATCCGTATGGCACGACAGATAGAATACTGATTCGGACTGTCCGTCAAAATTACATAATTTATACGAACATAGGAGGGACAAAGGAAAGGATATTGTCTTTCTTAACTACCTCTGTGGAGGCTCGATAAAAAAATCAGATTTTTATTCATCAGAAACGTTGAATAATGAAATGAAATCTAGTATGCGTCCACTACCTGCGTAGCCATCATTTCACACTTTGCTGCTAGAGTTGCCGTTTTGAGCTTTATTCAAAAAGATAATATAATAGTATAAACAATGGTTTTACCGAAGTACGCAGAATATCTATGAACTTAATAATCGGCATAGCTACAATTCAAAGCAGTTTCTATTTATTATTGTTTCGTGTCTATAGTCACATTCGAAAATATATAGTATAATCCATTGTGGTGCACTACTTATTTATGCAACACGAAGGGGGTAACAAGAATGGATACATGGATCTGGATCGTAATCGTTATCGTCGCTTTAATCGCGGGTGTTGCGCTAGGCTTCTTCATCGCACGTCAATACATGATGAAGTATTTGAAAGACAATCCACCGATTAACGAAGACATGCTGCGTATAATGATGATGCAAATGGGACAAAAACCGTCTCAGAAAAAAATCAATCAAATGATGCAACAAATGAATAAAGCGTCGACTAAACCAACTACTAAAAAATAAAAAGCGCTCTAGGAGTGCTTATTTTATAGCATGAGGTAGAACGCAAAAATGCTCGGAGATCTAATCTCCGAGCATTTTTTATGTACAAGTCATGTGGGTAAAACCCCTCAAACTTTGCAATCCAAATGCTTTTGCACTTCTCTTAAGACAAATGTTTCCCGCTTCAGCCAGCTATTGTTTTCAATCTGGCTCATGAGTTTTTCGTTTTGAGAAATTGCATCATCGAAAAACGCCAGTCCTGATTAAAGGGCTGGCGTTTGTTGTTATACTTTTTCTTCGATAGTAGGTTCAAGCACCACATGTTCTTGCAAAAACCGCGCAACGGTATCTTCGTACTCTTTCGGATGAAGATTGAAAGATTGGGCATGTGCACCTTCTTCAAACAATTTTAGCGTTTTCTTACCTGGCTTTAAATCATGCATTTCCATCGTCATTTGCGGCAACACGAAATCGTCCGGCAAACTATGGATAAATAACACAGGCTTCATGATTTTTTTGACGGCTTCTCTGGGCGTTACGGTGCTGATCAAATATCCGTCCCGCAACCTCATGAAAAATGATGCGAGTTTTAAAGCAAGCGGTGTTCGAAGCCTGGTGGTGGTCCGCATGACGTGCAGCACTTGTTCGGATATATCTGAGTAGGCACAGTCCGATATGTAGAAATCGGCATCGTCTTGCATGCCGGCATAAAGCAAAGTGGTTGCAGCGCCCATCGATTCGCCGTGGATGCCGAATGTCAGCTCAGGACCGACATGGAGTTTTAATGCTTCTACAACAGCTTGCAGGTCGAGCTTTTCGTAATGACCGAAACTCGTTGTCTTTCCGCCGGAATCTCCGTGTCGACGATGATCGTAAACGACTGAGTTAAAGCCGAGATTTTCAAACATGCGGGCATACTTGAACGAGTTGACTTTCGATTCGGTCACTCCGTGGCAAATGATGGCATAGCGTGTAGTGTTATGTGGTTCAAGAAATATAGCTTTAACTTGATAGCCATTTTGAGATTCGATCCACCGTTCACTTTTTGAAACGTTTGCATACCAGGCTTCATCGTAGCGTTTGGCGGAGGTTTCACGCTCCAATATCAAGTTTGCGTCTTTATTCTTTACATACATTAATCGATTGCTTGCAGCAATGCCAAAAGCGGCGGTTGCTAATGTAAAAGCGCTCGATACAACAGCTGAAACTTGAAGGATGCGTCTTCTCATGGCCAAAACCCCTTTTCGATTTGGTAGAATGATTGGTGCTTCAAGGATGAGATCGGTGGATTAAGTGGTGCTTATCGTTTATTTTGATAAAGGCGATACATGCCGGTCGTAATCGGATTCGAAACGTGCGGCTCGATTTGAGCGATCGCTTCGCATAAAAGATCCAAATCGATTCCTGTATCAACACCCATGCGGTGCAGCATGTTGACGATGTCTTCTGTCGCTGCATTGCCCGTAGCGCCTGGTGCAAATGGACAGCCGCCAAGACCGCCGGCAGAAGAGTCGAAACGGTCAACACCTGCTTGCAGCGATGCAAAAATATTCGCTAATGCCATTTTACGCGTGTCATGGAAATGCGCCGTCATCAAAACATTTGGAAATTCTGTTTTTAAACGGTGGAACAACTCATAGCTTTCCACCGGATTTGCCATTCCAATCGTATCGGCGACACTCAATTCGTCGATACCCCAATCGACGAATTGACGGCATAACGCAATTGTCTTTTCAGGATCGACTGCACCTTCAAACGGACAATAAAATGCAGTAGAGATGCAAGCGCGGACAAAAATGCCATCAGCTTTCAATTTTTTAATAAGCGGCTCTAAAGCATCCATGCTTTCCGCTGTTGTTTTATTTATATTTTTTTTGTTGAACGAATCGGACACACCAACGAACACTGCCAATGCTTCAGCACCGGATTCCCGAGCAAGGGAGATCCCTTTTTCGTTTGGCGTAAGTACAAACTGTCGACCGATCTTTTCAGTGTTTGCCAAAATTTCCTTGGCATCTGCCATTTGCGGCACCCATTTCGGCGATACGAAAGATGTTAACTCCATTTCGTGTACACCGGCTTTTTGTAGACCTTTGATGAATTCAAGTTTTGACTCAGTTGAAACAATTTTCCCTTCGTTTTGCAAGCCGTCCCGAGGACCGACCTCGATAATCGTAGCTTTCTTTGGTAAACTGAACATAGTATCCCTCCCACTACTATTGTAGCCAGGAGCAGGAGAAAAGAGCAACTTGTAAACGACCAAACAAGGGGGAATCATTTTGTCACAAGAAATCGTAATCGTCAGCGCCGTCCGTACCGCGGTAGGCTCATTCCAAGGGGCATTAAAAGACATTCCAGCAACGCGTTTAGGCGCAATCGTTATTAAAGAGGCGATTGAACGTGCAGGCATTAAACCTGAACAAGTATCGGAAGTCATCATGGGGAACGTTTTACAAGCGGGTCTCGGACAAAATCCGGCGCGTCAAGCGGCTATTCAGTCTGGATTGCCTGAAACAGTGCCCGCAATGACGATCAATAAAGTTTGTGGATCAGGATTGAAAGCGGTTCATTTAGCGTATCAAGCGATTTACGCAGGGGATGCAGAAATCGTAGTAGCCGGTGGAATGGAAAACATGAGCTTAGCGCCATACCTGATGCCAAAAGCACGCACAGGCTACCGGATGGGTGACCAAACAGTCGTAGACAGCATGCTGCAAGATGGGTTGACATGTGCGTTCAATGACTACCATATGGGCATCACAGCCGAAAACCTGTGTGACCGTTACGATATTTCAAGAGAAGAACAAGATGAATTTTCGGCACGTTCACAAGCTCGTGCAGCGGCTGCAATCGAAGCAGGCCGTTTTGAAGACGAAATCGTGCCCGTGGAAATCCCACAGCGCAAGGGTGATCCGGTCATCTTCAAAGAAGACGAGTACGTGAAGCCTGGCACAACTGCTGAAAAGCTCGGGAAACTGCGTCCGGCGTTCAAAAAAGATGGCAGCGTAACAGCTGGCAATGCATCTGGCATCAACGACGGGGCAGCAGCTGTTATCGTAATGTCCAAAGCAAAAGCGGATGAGCTTGGCTTAACGCCGCTCGCAACAGTAGTAGCGAATGGCCATGCGGGTGTAGACCCAGCTGTTATGGGAATCGGCCCGGTGCAAGCAGTGAAGAACGTTTTGAAAAAAGCGGATATGGCAATGGGGGATATCGAACTGATCGAGGCAAATGAAGCATTTGCAGCGCAATCGATTGCGGTTGACCGCGAATTGCAATTCAACCATGACATTTTAAACGTCAACGGCGGCGCGATTGCGCTTGGCCATCCGATCGGCGCGAGTGGCGCACGTGTCTTCGTATCGTTGTTGCATGAAATGCAAAAGCGTGATGCGAAAACCGGTCTTGCGACACTTTGCATCGGCGGCGGACAAGGCGTTGCGACCATTGTGAAACGTTCTTAAGGAGGAACACCGATGGGCAAGAAAAAAGAGCAGACTGATAGTATGTTGTCAGAAGACATTTTGGCGAAACTGCAAGCTGCTAAAAAAGAGCTAGTAAAAGAAGAACAGCAGCGTGCAGAAGAAAAACACGCGCAGGAATTGTTCGAGCGAAAAGAACGCGAAAAAAACTTATCGTTTGCAGAACTCCTTGAGCGCCACGGCGATAAAGGCAATAAATTCTAGCAAAGTCTCAGCTCCGCAAGCTATGAAAAATCATAGCTTGCGGGGTTTTTTTATCTTTTTTCCAAGTGTGGAATCGGTAGAGTTTGGTACAATTGTAGAAACAGATAACACGAAATAATTTCGAAAAATGGGGGGAACAAAATGTCTGCACAGGAGCAAAAAGGGGAAATGCAATATTTGCCGCCTAAACACATAGTTTCAGCAGCTGCAATCGTCCAAAATGAGCGTGGAGAAATTTTGTTGATCAAAGGTCCGCGAAGGGGCTGGGAAATGCCTGGAGGACAAGTCGAAGAAGGAGAATCGTTAAAAGCGGCAGCTATTCGAGAAACGAAAGAAGAAACCGGTATTGATATTTCAGCTTTACAATTTTGCGGTATTTTTCAAAATGTGGAAAGTTCCATATGCAACGCTTTGTTCAGAGCCGAACCGATCGGTGGAGAGTTGACGACGTCTGAAGAAAGTCTTGAAGTAGGATTTTTCCCACTCGATGAAGCAATGGAGCTAGTAACATGGAAAAATTTTCGACAACGCATTCGATATTGCCTGGATTTAAACGTACAGCCATTTTATATCGAGTTTTAACATTACATAATACAATTATTTAATCTTATTTCTATTTCACTAAAAGAGCAATCTAAAAGGACATTCCCTGCGTTAGCTAAGTAACTGATTGAAGAAAGTGGAGGGAATGTCCTATGAAAAAAATATTAATCACACTATTCGTCTTGCTCTTTACCATACCGGTTACTGCACAGGCGCACACAGTATTATCTTCTTCAAACCCTGAGGAAGGGCAAAACATTACAGAACCATTGGAAGAAGTATTGTTGGTGTTTGAAACGCAGATTGAATCAGGAAGCACCATGTCTTTAAAGAGCGACGGACAAACGATCCCGGTTGAAAAAATAGAGGCATCGGGCAATACATTGCAAGGAATGTTAGCGGAGCAGGACTTGCCAAACGGTTCATATGTTATTGAATGGAGCATTGTCGGTGCGGATGGTCATCCCATTAAAGGAGAGGTCCCGTTCTCTATGGAATTGGAGAAAGCAATAGCGGAACCGGTTATTGATGAACAAGCAACTGCTGAAAATAAGACAGTCGAAATGGCTGCACCAACTAAAGAAGCGGAACAGGCAGCATCTCCAGTTCAGGAAGAACCCTTAGGAAATAGCACGATGGTAACAGTGTTAATCGCGGTTTTAGCCATTGCAATCATCGCGATGGCCATTGGAGTATTTAAAAAGAAAAAAACACAGAACTAAGGCTTGAAAAAGAACATGGAATTTCAGTACGAAAACAGCTAGACTTAGGTTAACGCAATCGGTATTACTAGGTCTGGGGTGATCATATGTTTGAAATCATGAAGAAGATCGTTAAGATAAATACAGCTAAATTACTTTTATACACTTCCATATTTTACATTTTGAGCGCGTTCATCGTTTATTTTTTAGAACCCGACAATTTCAAGAACCCTCTTATTGCATTCTGGTGGGTCATGACGACGGTCACTACAATCGGCTATGGGGATTATGTGCCGCGAACCGCACCCGGTATGCTATATGGTATTTTTTTATATTTGATCGGCATCGGACTGATCGGGATTATTCTAGGAAAAGTTGTGGATTTCTTTACTTATTACGGGAGGCTTAAAATGGAAGGGAAATTGGATTACACAGGGAAAGACCACTTTTTGATCATCGGCTGGTCAAGAAGTGTCCAAAAAACGATTGAAGAAATCTTGCTGAGCCGTGACATCAAAACGGATGTAGTACTCCTTGACTCACTTAAGGAAGCTCCGTTTAAGCACGATCGTTTCCATTACGTTCAAGGGGACCCCACTGATCAGAAAATCCTCAAAAAAGCGGGCATCGAAAAAGCCCGATCGGTTTCCATATTTGCATCAGGGGATCATAGCGACATTCTGATGGATGGGAAAACTTTGTTAATCGCATCGTCAATCGAGCGATACGCAGTGGAAAAAGACATCAAGATTTATACAATAGCGGAAATCGTTAAACAAAACCACGTCGATTTGTTCATGCATGCCGGTGTGAACGA
>JBFIXY010000084.1:0-7018 GCA_041605655.1 Planococcus sp. (in: firmicutes)
CGCCCGCACATAATTGAAAAAGGTGGTTACTGATATGGAGAAAATATCTGTATTTGGAGCAGGCAGCTGGGGCACTGCGTTAAGTTATGTATTAGCGCAAAACGGCCATGATGTCCTGCTTTGGACGCACCGTGAAGAACAGGCGGAAGAAATTAATCAACATACAAATAACCGATATCTTAAAAATATCCAATTGCCCAAAAATCTGAAGGCTACAAGCGATCTGAAAGCTGCGATAGACCATTCAGCGGTTTTTGTCATTGCCGTTCCGACAAAGGCAGTAAGAGAAGTATGCGCTGCAATGACTCCGGATTTAGATAAAAAAATCTTATTTGTACACGTCTCTAAAGGCATTGAACCGGATTCCCTCAAACGCATCAGTGAAATGATCCGCGAAGAAATTCCGGGGCAGTGGCTAGAGGATGTCGTTGTTCTATCCGGACCGAGCCATGCAGAGGAAGTGGTGCTTGAACAGCCTACGACTGTAACGGCGGCTTGTGAAAGTTTAGCGTCAGCTGAAAAAGTTCAAGACTTGTTCATGAACCAATATTTCAGAGTGTATACGAACACGGATGTCATTGGTGTGGAAATCGGTGGAGCGCTGAAAAACATTATCGCTTTAGCTGTCGGCATCACGGACGGTCTTGGTTACGGCGATAACGCTAAAGCGGCATTGATCACACGTGGATTAGCTGAAATAGCGCGTCTCGGCGTCAAGATGGGTGCGACTCCATTAACGTTTTCCGGACTTTCGGGAGTAGGCGATTTGATTGTGACGTGCACAAGCCCCCATTCGCGCAATTGGCGCGCTGGGAACATGCTTGGTAAAGGAAAATCGATCGATCAAGTGTTAGAAGAAATGGGAATGGTCGTAGAAGGCATTCGCACCACAAAAGCTGCCCATCAACTCTCGGAGGCGTTTGATGTGCCTATGCCGATTACAGATGCTTTGTATGCGGTTCTTTTCGAAGGAAAATCGACAAAAGATGCAGTTGAACTGCTGATGGGACGTATGAAAAAGAACGAAATGGAAGATTTGATCAACTTACTTTAATTGTCACAAAAGAAGAGGCGGCGCAACGCAGCCTCTTCTTTTTTTGTGCTATACTATGGACTGAAACAGTACGAAAGGCGGTCAATTATGAGCTCTTTAGACAAAATGTGGGTCTCTTTTGCAGGCATTGCTTTTTTGATCATTTCAATGGGCATGATTTACTTAAGCAGGTATAAATTACAAAATGGTGTAGTGAAATTCGTTTTTGCGTTAATCGCGTATATTTTGCTGATTCTTGGATTCTTTATTATGGTATTCACGGTATTCAGCGGCCCTACAGGCGGCGCATGAGGTGAGGAATATGAAGAAACTAACGTTATTTGCTCTTTTAGCAGCTGCAGCTTTGATATTATCAGGGTGCATGTATCCGGAAAGTGAGAGGGCTGAAAACCAGATCCCTTACGAAGAGCAAGTCATTCAAGTACAAAATGCAGTCAATCAGTACCGGGGTGCTTCAAACGGTCTACTGCCGATCAAAACAAGAGACATGGACGTTGACCAATACATTAAATACCCAATCGATTACAGCAAGATTGTACCGGCTTATTTAGCGGAAATTCCGCCGAATGCTTTTGAAACCGGAGGTATATTCCAATACGTGCTCATGGATGTCGATGAAAATCCGACAGTGAAGCTCGTGGATTTGCGCATCGCTGAAGAAATTCGGTCGATCAATATTCGCAAAAGTGCGAATGGAGGACGTGCACCAATTGCTGAAATTTTAGCTGATAATGTGTACCGGATGAATTATGAAGCGATGGGTTTCAAAGAGGAGCGTTTTGTGGTGAGTCCTTATAGCGGCAGAAACTTGCCATTGGTCGTCAATGGTCAAGGTGATGTGTTTGTCGACTATTCGATGGATTTATATACCGCTATTCAAGAATATGAAGGAACGCTTGAAGTAGGACAAGACATCCGATTTTTACTTTATGAAGACAATCCGGTGGTCCCGGCTTACTCTCTTCCATACACCATAGATGACAATAATGAACCTGTATTTAAAACAGAGTAAAATTATTTGAAATTGTTGATTTAGCGCGGTTTATATCAATTTTTAAGGATTTGCAGGATAATAATTGAATATTTGTTGGATTTCTTGGAAAACCGCGCTAATAGTTGTTGCTATGCATTTTTCGATATGATACTCTTTTTACAGGATTGAACGATTGCATCCCCTTTGAGAGGAGGTGAATAGCATGAACAAGACAGAATTGGTGAACTCTGTTGCTGAAGCAGCTGAACTTTCTCGTAAAGATGCTGCAAAAGCAGTTGACGCTGCATTTGAAGCGATTCAAGAAGCTCTTACTAAAGGTGACAAAGTACAATTGATCGGATTCGGTAACTTTGAAGTACGCGAACGCGCAGCACGTAAAGGTCGCAACCCGCAAACTGGTGCTGAGATCGAAATCGCTGCAAGCAAAGTTCCTGCATTTAAGCCAGGTAAAGCACTTAAAGACGCAGTGAAATAATCTTCTTTGCAGTACATAGAATGACTTTTGCGAGAATCGTTCCCGCAAAAGTCATTCTTTTTTTAAGTTTTCAATTTTGCCAATAAACCCTACATATGCTACGATTTGTGAGAAAAGCGGAAGCGTTCGGACGGAGCCGGAAAGCCTAGGATCAAAATCCGGACATCCGATGGCTTGCTTATAGGCAATGCCAAAAAGTATTGTCTTTAACAGGAGGAAAAATGATGATAGATACAAATTCTAATAAAGTGGATTTAGATAAAATAGAAAAAGCGGTATCGATGATTCTTGAAGCGGTTGGAGAAGACCCTGCACGAGAAGGATTGCATGATACGCCAAAACGTGTAGCGAAAATGTACGCAGAAGTATTTTCCGGTTTGCGTGAAGACCCGAAAGAATATTTCAAGACGGTTTTCCATGAAGGGCACGAAGAATTGGTGTTAGTTAAAGACATTCCATTCTATTCAACTTGTGAGCACCATTTAGTGCCGTTTTTCGGCAAGGCCCACATTGCATACATTCCACGGGATGGCGTTGTGACCGGTCTTAGCAAATTGGCACGAGCAGTTGAATCCGTAGCGAAACGTCCTCAGCTTCAAGAACGCATCACTTCGACAATTGCAGATTCGTTGATGGAGTCATTAAATCCTCATGGCGTTTACGTGATGATTGAAGCGGAACACATGTGCATGACGATGAGAGGCATTAAAAAGCCGGGTGCGAAAACAGTGACGGCAGTTTCGCGTGGTATTTTCGAGAAAGACGATGTGAAACGATCGGAGATCATCACTTATATCAACATGGCATAAACGTATACGCATCATAAATCGGAAGAAGGTGAGAACATGGCTCAACCAGAATACATTGTAATAAGCGCGCTTGAAGACGGAGTCAATGTAATCGGATTGACGAGAGGCAACGATACGAAATTCCACCACACGGAAAAGCTGGATAAAGGCGAAGTGATGATTGCCCAATTTACAGAACATACATCGGCGATGAAAATTCGTGGCAAAGCAGAAATCCAAACAGCGCATGGCCTAGTTGAAAGCGCAGCGAAAAAGTAGGCGTATTGGATGAAGGCAAGGCTGTGCCTGTGGTATACTATAGGTGTTTGGTATGGCTAAACCATGAATGGAGCAAGCAGTATGAATGAACAACAAATACATTCAAAAATCACTTCTGTGGAAACCGACGTGCTAAAAGCTGTTAAGCAACGTACGCTTGAGAAATTCACAGATGGTCCATCAGTTCAAAGGGCCAGATTGTTTTTTTTGATTTTGCCTTTTTTTGACAATAAAAAATGGTCCCCTGATATTGAATCAGCGGCGAAAACAGTGTCGATCGTCTATGCGGCTCTGCATGCCCATGATTTGGTGGAAGACGACGTATTGGCAGATAAAAAACAACAATTGACCGTATTAGCAGGAGATTTCTACAGTGGAATCTATTACAAAATGCTTGCAGAAGGCAATAATATCGCGATGATTCAGCGGCTTGCTACTGCGATCATCAAAGTGAGCGAGAAAAAAGCATCTTTTTATACTAACGAAACACGGTCGATGGACGAAGTTGATGATGCCGTGCAAAAAATTGAATCCGAATTATTGTTAACGTATTATAATTTTTATGGATTCCAGGAATATTCTTCTTTGGCAGTTTTGATGCTCACCTATAACAGGTACACTTCAGAACTAGATTGTCTGCAAAAAGGCGGCCAAAGCCTGGCTTTACGGATGATGAACCAGACATTGCGGCACCCGTTGCAAACCGAGCGCTGGCTTCTTGATAAACTCGATTCGCTGTATGAAGAAATTCTGCAGACGATCGGCACATATAATTTTAGTTACGACCTTAAAAATTTTATGCTCCATCAAATAACCCCGCACCAGCATAGAGCTGAGCAGCTGACCCGAGAAGGATGACTGACATGCAGAAAACGAAAGAACAGCGAGTTCACGAAGTTTTTGAAAAGATATCGGATAATTATGACCAAATGAATTCGGTCATCAGTTTCCAACAGCACAATAAATGGCGCAAAGATACAATGGACAAGATGCAAGTGCCTGCAGGCGCATCGGCTATCGATGTATGTTGCGGCACCGCTGATTGGACGATTGCACTAGGTGAGGCGACTGGAACTTCAGGGACAGTCGTTGGTCTCGACTTCAGCCAAAATATGCTGAACGTAGGAAATGATAAAACCAAAGATATGCCTCAAATCGAATTGATTCAAGGCAATGCCATGGAACTTCCTTATCCAGACAATTCTTTTGATTTTGCGACAATCGGTTTCGGACTGCGCAATGTACCGGATTACGAACAGGTATTATCCGAAATGCATCGCGTCTTAAAACCAGGCGGAATGATTGCGTGTTTGGAAACGTCACAGCCGAATACAGTTGTAAAGCCGTTTTTCCGATTGTATTTCCGTTTCATTATGCCGGTTTTCGGTAAATTGTTCGCGAAAAGCTATAAAGAATATTCATGGTTACAGGAATCGGCAAAAAGCTTCCCGGGCATGAAAGAATTAGCGGCGCTTTTTGCCAAAGTAGGATTTGAAAAAGTGAAATACAAGCCCTATTCAGGCGGTGCAGCAGCACTTCATATGGGCATTAAAAAAGTAAAATAGCGGGAGAAGGTTTTTTAGTGGAAAAGGTGAAGTTGAAATTGCTCTATTCTGACCTTAAACCGGAATTGGATTTAATCGAAAAAGAATTAGAACAGGCAGTGGATTCCGAGTCTCCTCTTTTAAACGATGCATCGCTTCATTTATTGCAGGCCGGAGGTAAGAGAATCCGACCTGTTTTTGTTTTGCTTGCAGGAAAATTCGGAAAATACAATATCGATGTGATGAAACAAGTTGCTGTACCACTTGAACTCATTCACATGGCCTCTTTAGTGCACGATGATGTTATTGACGATTCCGAAATGAGACGAGGGCAATTGACCGTTAAAGCGGAATGGAATAATAGTGTTGCAATGTATACAGGAGACTTTATCCTAGGACGCGCCTTGGAATACATTACGGATATCGATTCCCCGAGGCTCCACCACATTCTTTCACAGACGATGATTGAAGTGTGTCGAGGCGAGATTATTCAAATAGAAGATAAATATCGATTGGATCAAAATCTGCGTGATTATTTGCGTCGTATCAAACGCAAAACCGCATTATTGATTTCTTCAAGCTGTGAATTGGGCGCGATGGTGTCCGGGGCGGATGAAAAAACAACTGAGCATTTGCGCAGGTTCGGTTATTTCATCGGCATGTCATTTCAAATTATTGATGACATACTGGATTTTACGTCTTCGGATGAGGAACTTGGGAAACCGGCGGGCAGTGATTTTATACAAGGAAATATCACCTTGCCGATTTTGTACGCCCGCAACAATCCTGAAATCTATCAATTATTGAAAGACAGCCTTCATAAAGAATTGACGGATGCAGAGAGGCTCTACGTCGTCAAAGTTGTTCGTGAGAGTCAAGCTATTGAAGAAGCGAAAAAGGTCAGTGAAAAATACTTGAACAAAGCATTGGCTGAGCTGGATTTTTTGCCGAAAGGACCAGCGACAAAGACGATGCGCAAAATTGCGTTCTTTATAGGCAAGAGAAAGTTTTAAGATGGCAGTTGACAAATAACGTCAAACTGATAGTATTTTTTAAGGTGGGCGAAAAGCCCGAGCTTTTTATAGAGGAGTGTTCATAATGGAAAAAACTTTCTTAATGGTTAAACCTGACGGCGTACAACGCAATGTAATCGGTGAAATCGTAGCGCGCTTTGAGAAAAAAGGATATCACTTAGCAGGTGCTAAATTGATGCAAATCCCAACAGAATTGGCTGAAGAGCATTATGGCGAACACAAAGAACGCCCATTCTTCGGTGAATTGGTTGACTTTATCACTTCTGGACCAGTTTTCGCAATGGTATGGGAAGGCGAAAACGTTATCTTGACTGCTCGTCAAATGATGGGCGCTACTAACCCTAAAGATGCAGCACCAGGAACAATCCGCGGCGACTTCGCAGTTACTGTCGGCAAAAACATGATTCACGGTTCTGATTCAGCTGAAAGCGCTGTTCGTGAAATCGGTTTGTTCTTCAAAGAAGAAGAATTGGTATCATACGAAAAAACAATCAATAACTGGGTAAACTAATCCCGATTAAAAAAGCAGCCTAGCTGCTTTTTTATTTTGTCTATGATTTTGATGAAGCCTCGTCACCTTTATCATACGATAGCCTAATGAAAAGCTATTCTCTTGCCCGTGGACTTTTAAACGTGCTTCTACAGCGTGATGGCTTTTGCAAAGATCCCGTTTTAATTTTGTATCGTTTTTCGCAATTGTTTTACGGAGTATCTGAAAAATGTATTTTACTTCTTGATCCATCATACCTTTCCAACTGTAGATGGTTTTTTTATTTCATTATAAGCATGAATTTGCTTGGTATTATTATATCGAAATAAAGGATATTCATGCTTTTTAAATTAATTGAAG